>JALETS010000022.1 GCA_022781395.1 Lachnospiraceae bacterium
CTCTCTTTGAAGTAACCGTATTTTTCATACAGTGTAATCATCTGATCCCATACGGTCTTGCCGTTCTTCTTACACCACGCAGCCATTTCACACAGACACATAACTGCTACAATGGCGTCCTTATCTCTTGCATGGGTACCTGCCAGACATCCATAGCTCTCTTCCAGTCCAAATACATAATTGTTGGAACCACTCTGTTCAAAGAACTTGATCTGTTCACCGATATACTTAAATCCTGTCAGGACTTCGATAAATCTTACTTTATAATCCTCTGCGATCGCACGCGCCATATTCGTTGTAACAATGGTTGTAACCAATGCAGGATTAGCCGGCATGGTACCGGTAGCAGTTCTTTCTCTCAGGATATACTCTGCAATCAGCATGCCTGACATATTACCGGTGAACGGTACATATTCGCCGGATTTGGTATCCAGTGCATAGATACCCAGACGGTCGGCATCCGGATCGGTTGCCAGAACGATATCCGCCTTCTTCTCTTTTGCCAGCTTAAGCGCCAAGGTAAATGCCTTTGGATCTTCCGGATTCGGATACTCCAGGGTAGTGAAGTTGGGATCCGGCATTTCCTGTTCAGGTACTACATATACATTCTTGAAGCCGAGCTCGGAAAGGATTCTTCTGACCGGCACATTACCGGTTCCGTTAAACGGAGAGTATACGATCTTCATATCCTCTGCCATCTCTTTGATCACTTCCGGATGGATGATCTGCTTCTTCAATTCTGCCATGTACTTATCATCGATCTCTTTACCGATTACCACATAGAGACCTGCCTTCATGGCTTCATCCTTATCCATCGTTTTCACAGTATGATAATCCGTTACATTATTAACTTCTGTAATGATCTCTTTATCTTTGGGTGCCGTAACCTGTGCACCATCCTCCCAGTAACATTTATATCCGTTGTACTCCGGCGGATTGTGGCTTGCGGTAATCACGATACCGGAAATGCAACCAAGCTCACGCAGTGCAAAAGATAATTCCGGGGTCGGTCTTAAAGCATCAAACACATATGCCTTGATACCGTTAGCTGCCAGACATAATGCTGCCTCATCTGCAAATTCAGGGGACATTCTGCGGGAATCATAGGCAATTGCCACGCCTCTCTTCTCGCCACCCTGTTTCTTAATATAGTTAGCCAGTCCCTGGGTTGCTTTACGAACAGTGTAAATATTCATGCGATTCGTACCGGCACCGATCACGCCACGAAGTCCGCCTGTACCGAAAGCCAGGTCTTTATAGAAACGGTCTTCAATCTCTTTTTCATCATTTCTGATCGCCAGAAGCTCCTGCTTGGTTGCATCATCAAAATAGGAATCTTCCAGCCAAAAATTAAATTGTTCTTTATAACCCATTGTATAGCCTCCTTATTTTGCATTTTTCTTATCTTTTCTTTTTATTCCGCAGTATATCGGAATAGAATACAAGTTCATGAATCGGTATTATTTTAGCATAGATGAGGTCAGACCGCAAATCTATTTTCCCGTAATCTGACGCAAACATCCGGACTATTTGACGGACGGTTCATACTTCAGCGCAAAATCGCTCCGGTCCAGCGAGAAATTCGGGTTATAGTACGGATCCCCCTGTTCCAGCAAGTCCTTCCATTTAGCCCGGAAGGCCTCTGATTCTCTGTTATAACGCTGTGCCTTTTCTCCCCGGTCATCCAGGCCCCTTGATACAGATTCATAATGATAAAGCTCTGCAAAAGGCGTAAACACATTCACATAGCCTGCTTTCCATGCCCGGATACAGAGATCCACATCATTCAGGGAAACGGCAAAGCTCTCATCCAGCCCGCCTAACTGCTCAAAAAGAGACTTCCGCATCATCAGACAGGCACCGGTCACTGCCATCACATTCTGTGCATAACAGAGGCGTCCCATATAACCCAGATTGTTGTAGCTGACACGATAATGGCTGTGTCCTGCCGTTCTGTGAGCTCCCAGTCCCAGAACCACACCTGCATGCTGAATGGTATTGTCCTCATAATAGAGCTTTGCTCCTACAGCGCCTACATCCTTACGTTGGGCGTACATCAGAAGCTCTTCCATCCAGTCCAGTGTGATGACCTGTGTATCATTGTTCAACAAAAGCACATAATCACCGGTGGTTTGCGATACTCCGAGATTATTGATCTTAGAATAATTAAAATCTCCCTCATAGGTGATCACTCTGATCGCCGGATTCTCTTCCAGCTTCTTATAATACTCAAAAATTTCTTCCGTGACAGAATTATTCTCCACAATAACAATTTCGTAGTTATCGTAAGTGCTTTTCTCCACAATAGAGGTAATACACCTCTTTAAATCTTCGATATGGTCTTTATTGGGAATCACGATAGACACCTTGGGATTCCCCAGAATCTCATATTTAATCCGGAAAATGGTTTCAAAAGCCTTCGTAGAGGAAATTTCAAAATTCTTATAGCCCTGCTCGGTAAGATGGGCCGCCACTGCACCTTTAGCCGCCTCAATGGCATAACTCTTGGCATTGATGTCAGAGGCAACGCTTCCCGCATGGGAGCGCCAGTAATAGAGCAGCTTGGGCACATGCACCACACATTTCGCACGGGAGGTCAGACGCAGAATCATATCATGGTCCTGGCTGCCGTCAAACTGAGAACGGAACAGCTCCGTACCCTCCAGCAATTTCCTGTCAAACGCGCTGAAATGGCAGATGTAATTATTAGCCCGCAGATTGTCCGGGGCAAAATCCGGCTTGAAATGCAAAGTGATCATATCATCTATTGTCTTGTTCCCCTTAAAAGTCGTTTCATCACAATAGATGTAATCCGCACCTTTTTCACAGATTGCTTTCATGTATTCATACAGTACACTGGGATGAAGCACGTCATCATGGTCAAACAGGGCAATATAATTTCCTGTTGCCATGGAATAGCAGGCATTGGTATTGCCTGAAATACCTTCATTCTTAGAAAGCTTTCTGTATACAATACGGTTAGAAAGGCTGCTGTTACACTGCTGCAGATACTTCCGGTCCTTCTCCATGTATTCCTTGCAGATTTTCTCTACACTGCCATGTTCCGCATCTGAACCGTCTGCCAGACACAGTTCCCAATTCTCATAGGTCTGTGCCACAACCGATTCAATAGCCTGCCGAAGGAACTTTTCCGGTGTATTATAAAGGGGCACCAGAATGCTGAACTTAATATCTCTATCAAACTTTGTCTCACGCTGCCGCTTTGCTTCCTCCGCGTTGGGGAAACCGGCAGTTCCATGCTGGGTACGAGCCTTCCTTTCAATCATCTTGGCATTAAGCTTTCTGGCAATTCCTTTGATACTGCCATAGTACCCAAGCCTCTCCTTCGTACGCCGCATCCAATGAACAAGACTGCGAAGAGGCTTGGACATACGCCAGAAAATACTTCCTTTAATACGATTCAGTCTGCCTTCCAGGTCCGCACTTTTATGCTCCGCATCTGCAAGCTTGCCTTCCAGCACACGGCCTTTTTTCTTTTCCCGCTTGTAAGCCTCCCGGTAAAACCGCAGTGCTTCTTCCTGAGTCATCTGCTCCAAATCCTTTTGTTCCATATAGATGATGTACCTTTCTGTGAAATCATTCTATTACAACCGTTTTATCCGACCAGGCAATTAACCTCTGCCCTTTCTCCCCGGCTTCCATATTTCTGCATGCCATTCCCACCCGGTACTTGCCGGGTTCTAAATCCGAACGAAGCACGCGCAGTACAAATCCTGCCAGTCCCACATGACACTCATCCGGAAGGATATCCTCCACATCCTTCCGGCTCCAGTCAGCCGGGCGGGCCTGATATCCTGTCCCATCTTCCTTCTGCAATAAAACTGTTTTATCGTAGACGGCATTGTCTGCTCCCGGCACATAGCACCAGCCCATAATCCACAGAATATCCGGTTCTTCCCTGTGAATCTTATGCTGCATTTCTGCCCGGTCTACGGTCAATTGTAATTTTCCCGTCATAGTCTTGTTGCTATAGGCTGCTTCCATAGGCTCCACCTGTACCGTCCGTAGGGAATCCTCATAGGCAAACTTATAGTTACAGCTATAATCAGAAGCATTATCCACAAGCTCCTTATGATAGAATGAGTCCCGGCCTTTCATGTCAGGATGCTTCTCATATAATTTTGCCTTTTCTTCCAATAAACGGTTCCATTTCGCCTCATCATATTCATCCAGTCCTCTGCTCAGTGACTCATGATGATACAGCACCGCATCATTGCGCTGTACGTTGTAATATCCGGCCTCCAGCAGCTTAAAACAGAAATCCACATCATTGTAAGCTACTGCCATTTCCTCGTCCATGCCACCCACCTTTTCATACTTTTCGCGGGTCACCATCAGGCAGGCTCCTGTAACACCTGTCATATCATAGGTTACTTGGTTGCGGCCGTAGTAATAATCTCTGTCATCCGGAAAGGTAATTAATTTGTGGGATGGCCCGATTGCCAGATTCGTAATCCCCACATGCTGAATCTTCTCCGTACCGGCATACCACAGTTTGGCTCCCACTGCACCCACATGGGGCTGCAATGCCTGTCCTGCCATACGTGCCAGCCAGCTTTCTTCAACAATCTCCATATCATCATTCAATAAAAGGATCAAATCTCCTTTGGCATGCTGCACGCCAAGATTGCACATTTTGGAGAAATTAAACTCCATCGGCTCATACAGATAAAGGAAACCATATTCCTTCTGTAAATGTAGCATTTTAGCCTTGTTTTCCGGATTGCTGCCGTTATCTACCACAATCCACTCATAATATTGATAGGCAGTCCTCTCACGGAAGGTCCTCAGACAATTCTCCAAAACTTCCGGATGATCTTTTGATGGAATAACCACCGAAACAACCCGATGAGGTGTAACCGGACCGCTCAGGCTATCCATTCTGGCACAACGTTCTCTTCCGGAAATGGCAGTATCATACACCACATGATATAAATCCGGGTTCTGTCCGTTCTCCAGGCTCCCGCGAATGCCTCTTCTGCGCAACGCCTCCTGTCTGACCGGCACAAATTCCGTTGCAGCACCTGTCAGGAAATGTCCTGCCGCTAATTCTTCTTCCAGATCCTCACCGGTATATGCCTGATGAAACAGTATGTCATCCATATGACATATACTGTCTGCCGCCCTACTAAAATCCATATCACATCTTCTCAGGACCGACTCCTCCAGGTGCAGACACAAACGATAAAAACCGGCGGCCAGTGCACATCCCGCCTCCGGTTCCGCCTGTTTGATCTGTCCCTCAGGAGCCTTCTCTAAAACAGACTGAAACTCTACTTTACGATAGGCAACCTCCGAAAGCAGTTCCCGTCTTACGGCAATCATATGCCCCCAGTAATTAAAAGCGAGCAAGGTATCCGGAGAATAGCCGGGCTTAAACCATGGTTCCATACGTTCAGACAGATCCTTCCCGTAAAAATCCTCATCCGCATAAGCCAACAGGCAGTTCTTTCTCGTATTAAAATATGATTTAACTTTTGAAATTATATCGGAATCCAGGAATCCCCAGCCATATGCTAAAATCGTAATATCCGTTTCCGGCACTTCCAATTCAATGAAACCATTTACCGCAATCGGCTCTTCCACACAGAATTTTTCCTTTTGATAACTATTGCTATTTATCCATTCGCGGTAGCGGTTTTTCTGTCTGTCTACTTCTTCTGTATAACGCAGAAAACAGGTGCTCTGTGCAGAACCCCTGTCTCTATTCTCATCAGTCCCCACACCGCCTTTGAACACGTGATACAGCTTGCGTGCAGGTGCTGTCATCTTCCAGAAAGGATTGCTGCAGATACGATTCAGGTTATCGCTGTAGTCTGCCTGCCGTTTCTCCGCATCTGCAATCTTCCCTGCCAGCATAATATTCTTCTTATGTTCTTTCTCATAAACAGCCTTATAATAGGCAGTCCAGTCATAGCCGTTGTTCTTTCCGTTCATCAGCTAAACAATCCTCTTTTCTGCATATGCTTCATTGTCTCTTCCGGCAGCCTGGTCACTTCCATGGATACCTGAAGCAGATTGCTTTCCTCATTGCCAAGCTCCAATAAAGACAATGTAATATTAGGGTCTTTCGTTGGAAATACATAGGTATTTTCACCGACCTTAAACCCATTCATCTGTATTTGTTTTCCTCTTAGCGGAACGGATGTACCGTTCCACTTAATGCATTGCAAACAGATTAAACAGTAATCATTACACGGATCAATCCTGAGAGCGCTTCTGCCCCTGCTGATTTCCACCCTGAGTTCCATACTGCCTGCTGGTGAAATGCTTACCTGCTCGCTGCTCTCATCTAAGAAAAAGGATTGCTCCTCGTTAAAGCCTTTGCCTGTATCTTCATAAATCTGCACCCGGTCCTGATGTTGTGCTGCTTCCTGTCCTGCGCAAAATGCCTCTACCGTATAAACGGGATAGCCGATAGCCTCTCTCAGCTCCGCCATGGACATGTTCTTACCGGTCACATATTTTTGGAATTTCATTTCCTGCTTCCGATATTGCTCCGCATCAGACTGCGTCATTTCCAGTTTGCCTAAGATTAAATCTAAATTTAACCTATTTCTTTTTTCATCTTCCAGCAAATAACAGTAGATGGAACGGAACGCAATTTCTTTGGTCTCTACTGCTCTGTCAAAGGTCCATTCATAATCAATTAAATTCCATGTGTTATCTTTCTTGCAAGTATCGTTATCATCAGTATTTATCAGGATATTCGCAAAGATCAGGTCATAATCCGTAACTTCCTCTCCTTCCCCCCGGGATATCCTTTCCAGATAAGAATCAAAAAGCTGCTGAAAGACTTCCATGTCATTCTTCTCCAGACATTCATCCAGCATTTCTTCCAGACTCCTGCCCTCCAGGTATTCTAATGACACATAAGGCGCTCCGGTATCATCCCGATGCAGTTCACACCGGTTTACTTCCAGGCCACCGTCCTGATAACGTTCTTTCAGCTTTCTGTAAGCACATTCCATATTTTCTATATGCTTCCATGCTTCTTCTGATAACGGATGTTTTTCTATTGTTTTCTTCGTGCGGTCTGCCGTTTCCACAGACTTCTGCACTGTCTTAATCTGAAACTCTTCTTTTCGGTCATTAGAATACTTCACATACTCTTCCTGCAGTGCCGGTCCCAGAATCAGCATATAAGAATTAGAGAATAATGGGAACTGTTTCTCCCTGATAATCGTATCAAATACCTTCTTCTCATCAAACAGCCGTATCCTGTCCCTGTCAAAATTACGCAAATTAGAAGACAATTCCCCCGTTTTAGGCAATCTGTCATCTGAATACAATGTGGTCATAAACTTATAATCCGGATAAGGATAATACATCTGTGACTGCGTAAAACCGCAGTGTTCTGCAATCTCTAACAGACCATTTTTTGTAAAAGTCCTTACAACACCGCCATCCGGATAGTCCTCCAGACTGCTGAAATAGGTACCCAGGTGATCTTCTTTGCAGCCGGCCCAATATTTTAAACCGAATTTATTCTCTATCGCTATGGCGATATGCCCATTTGGTTTTACGTGTTTCTTAATGATATTCAGGAAATCTTCGTAAGGCGTTTGAGAACGGATATAAGCCTGTCCGTACTCAAACACACCAATCAGACAGATATAATCGTAATCACAGGGCAGATCCGGCTCAACATCCTGAAAATTCCCCACATGTATGGTTACGTTTTCTGCATCCATATGGCGATAAGCATTGATCATGCTCCGTTTCTTCGACAGATCGATACAGGTAACTTCCCCGGCTTTTCGAGCCAGTGCACCTGTAATTGCGCCACAGCCCGAACCTACCTCCAGAACTTTCATATCTTTGGTAATGGGCAGCCACTCCACAATGTTCTCCCGAAGCGGTGATAAATGATACAAAACCGGCCAGTTTTTGCGTTCTTCGATAATGCGCTGATACTCCACCGTCGCATAATCTCTTGTAATTTCCAGAAGCGTATCCTCAATATCACCGTCACAATACAGATCCTCACCGGGATAATGCTTCAGATTCAGCCGGATTTTACCTATCTGAGTCAGATAATCCTTTTCCTCTATTGAATTTTGTGCGTTAACTGTATGATTTTCAGGCATACTGATTCAGGCCTTTCTCTCATGTTTCAAACATATATGTGTTATTGCATACATTTCTATCTATTTCATTACTTCACTTCAATCACGGAATTCATGTCATAGAAACCTACCGTATCCTTATCAGAGATAACCGTCACGCTCAGGACATCATACAATCTATGATACACTGTGAAATCATTATCCTCATATCCGGTAACCCCCAAAGACAACAGATAATCGCCCCCCTGCAGGTCCATTTGCTGGGTAAAGGTGATCTCCTTAACCTCCCCGGCCTCCACCGATTCCAGAAAAGTCTTTTCAAACATAGTATTCGTACCCGTGATCTCTGTTCCCTTAACATTTTTAATGGTAAAGGCAAAGATCGGTGCCTGCAGCTTCTCCATCATCTCCACCTTCATATGGATGGTAAATTTGCTGCCCTTTAAAATGGCAGAGGTTCTGTTGCCTTTATCATCTGTAACATAATATTCTGTAATCACAGCCTTCTTGGAGCCATACTCCAAAAGCTCCGGATTCTCGTCTGCTTTAGCGTTTCCAACAGGATGCTTGCTTCCGTCTATGCCCTTAGCTGCCATTTCACGAAGCTGTTCATCATCCAGAAGCCTGTCTTCTCCGGCTTCCGGCGCCACATACTGTCCTACCAGCACCTGCTTGTAGGTGTCAATCATCTTCTTCGGATCGCCTTCACCAAGCTTTTCTCCCTGGTTAAGAAGTACGACCCTGTCGCAGTATTTGCTGATACTGCTCAAATCATGACTGACAAACACGATGGTCTTGCCCATCTGCTTAAATTCTTCAAATTTATGATAGCATTTCGCCTGGAAAAATACGTCTCCCACAGAAAGCGCTTCATCAACGATCAGAATCTCCGGATCAATATTGATCGCCACCGCAAAAGCCAGCCGCACAAACATACCGCTGGAATAAGTCTTGACAGGCTGATACACATATTCACCGATATCAGCAAATTCCAGAATCGCATCCAGCTTCTCATCAATCTCCTTCTCGCTGAATCCAATCATGGTGCCATTCAGATAAATATTTTCAATGCCGTTATACTCCATATTGAAGCCGGCACCGAGCTCTAACAAGGCTGAAATACGCCCGTTTACGGTCACGCTTCCCTTCGTCGGGGACAGAACACCTGTAATGATCTTAAGTATCGTAGATTTGCCAGAACCATTTGTTCCGATAATACCTACACATTCTCCCTGCCGAATGGTCATGCTGATTCCTTTGAGAGCATGATGTTTGGTGTGATGACATTTTCTGCCAAACCCAAGCGCATCCTTTATCCGGTCCGAAGGCTTTTCATACAATTTATATACTTTTTCTATATCCGTAACCTGAATCGCAATATTCTGATCCATGTTCTTCCCTTTCCTGTATCCCAATCCTGTCCTGCCATTATTCTGCAAGAATCCTTCTATGGATTCTTGCGGCCGAAGTCGTAGAATTTTTCAGGCGACGTCCTATGGCACCCTAGAAATTCTCTTCGGCCTATCACAATACATCCGCAAAATGAACCCTCATTTTCCTGAAGATCAGCGTACCAATGCAGAACAGACTGATCGTAAAAATCCAAAAATAAGTAGAAGAATAGAAATGCTCCCAAAACCACACTTTTTCATAAATGGCGCTTCTGTATCCATTGACGATATAGACAAGCGGATTCAGCTTAAACAGAGTCTTCATATTATCCGTCAGCATCTCAATACTCCAAAGAATAGGTGTCGCCCACATGCCGATCTGTAATGCAATATTAATAATCTGCTGCAAATCCCTGATAAACACCACAAGCGCACAGGTCAGATAACTCATACCGAGCACGAGCAGGAACAGACAGAAGCTGTAATAAATCAGCTGCAGCGTATAAATACTTGGATAATAACCATATCCGATCGACACAATCAGCAGCACCACTACGAAGAATACATGAATAAAAGTTGCTGCGATTACTTTGATGATCGGCAGAATACTGATATTAAAGACGACCTTTTTGACCAGATAATTGTATTCCACAAGGGCCATCGTTCCCTGGGTAATTGCTTCCGAGAAATAGAACCAAGGCACCAGTCCCGCCGTCAGATAAAGCACATAGGGCACCTCAACACCGCTTGCCACCAGCTGACTTCTCGTATCAAATACCTTGTCAAAAACGATCCAGTACATAAGCACCGTTACCACCGGCTGGGCCATTGCCCAGACAATTCCCAGATAAGACCCTGCATACCGTTTCTTAAAATCATTCTTGGCAAGCTTCCAGATCAGCTTTCTGCTCTGCCAAAGCTCCACCGGAATCGTTACGATTCTTTCATAATAGATTGAAAAGATAATACAGGTAAATGTAATCAATACACATCCGCTGACCTTTTTCATCCGTTCAGTAACCTGATCTGCCAATGGATTATGATGATTCACAAGCACAAGTGCCAAAATCAAACCAAGCCCCCAGAAAATAGCTATGGCTGCGGGCTTAGGAAGACTTCTCATTTTTCTATTGGAATAATCTGTTTGTTCTGTTTTATTTCTGCTCATTTCTCGTAAACGCTTTGATTCCTTCCCACTTCGTGTCCTTTTCAGACATAATAAGCTTCGTTCCCTCCGGGATAGGCCATTCAATACCAATATCCGGATCATTCCAGATAATACCGCCCTCATCATTGGGATGATAGAAATCTGTACACTTATAAGCAAACTCTGCATAATCAGACAATACAAAGAAACCATGTGCAAAATTTTTCGGAATAAAGAACTGCTTCTTATTCTCAGCGGACAGAAGCACTCCAAACCATTTACCATAGGTTGCGGAGCCCGGTCTCAAATCTACTGCCACATCAAACACTTCACCGCTTACCACACGTACCAGTTTATCCTGAGGATAATTGATCTGAAAATGCAGACCTCGCAATACTCCCTTTGTGGAGGAAGACTGATTGTCCTGCACAAAGACCTGATCAATGCCTGCTTCCTTATAATCATTATAATTATAAGTCTCCATAAAATATCCTCTTGCATCACCGAATACAGTTGGTGTAATCACTTTCAAGCCTTCTATTTCACACGTTTCTACTGTTATCTTACCCATTTTCGTCTGTTTCCCTTTCCTCTATATTTTAATTGATATATAATTATGAAATTTCTCATTCTCCACCTGTAGGCACATTGCCGCTGTCACCGTTAACCACACCGGAATATCCTGCAGCGCCCTTGGAATGATTAATGGAGGTATCAATACTCATATAGCACAGATTCAGATCCACTTGTGTCTCAATGCCGTCCACTGTTCCCTTGGAAGTGTACTGCCACATATGGTAGTACTCATCATAAGAAGGCACATCCGTATATTCTGCCAGCCATGTTTTATACGTTGACAGGTCTGTCATATTTATCCGGTCATTCAACCAGTTCTTAGATGCATAGATACCGGTTTCATATCCGGCAGCCGAAACAGTTTCCAGGAACGCTTCGTGAACATTTGTTCTCTCCTCCGCATCCAGCATATCTGCACGTCCCTTACCGCCCGCACTTTCGCTGTCTAAGAACACCGGATAATCCACATCATAGTCTTCAATCAGACGAATGACCATACTGGCCTCTTCCACAGCCTCCACCTCATTGATGGCCTGGGTAAAGAAATATACACCTACCGGAATTCCTGCATCAATCGCGCCCTTAATATTCTCCTCATACATTGGATCAATGACCAAGGCGCCGGAAGCTGCACCGCGGTAACCGCACCGGATAATGGCGAACTCAATACCTTCCTCTTTAACAGCCTGCCAGTCGATTTCCTTGTTCCATTTGGAAACATCAATCCCCAGCTTGGCATTGCCCTTTTGGAACTGAAGCTCCGTATTCTCACTGCCATCAGCCGCTTCCTCAGCACCGTTTACAGCCTTATCTTCCTTTTCGGCATCAATATCATCCTCAGTCAGCATCAGATATTCAATATCATCCAGAACGCGATATTCAATCTCCTGACGAACCTGGATCGTGGTAATCGTATTGGGAACAATATACCCCTCTATTTCCTCCAATGAGACACTATACTCTCCGGCACGCAGTCCGTCAATGTAGATGATACCGTCCTCGTCCGTATCTTTGTATTCCCCGATTCCTTGTATCTGTATTGTAAAAGGTGCTCCCGTAACAAGCTTTCCAACGCTGTCCACGATCATAATACGCAGATCCTTCGCCACGGAGCTCATTACCATGGATACATTTTTGCCGGAATAGGTTTCAATACTCTTGAACTTAACCTCCGGATCAAAAAAAGTTTCATCATTCAGAAACCCGGACAGATCATTCCCTATCTGCCCGCTATCTATATCCGTCACTTCTGTTGCTGCCGCTTCCTGTGCCTGTTCCTGCACACTCAACCCCAGCTTCTGCTTTACCATGTCCAGATTGGTGAGCGCAATCACTGCCACCAGCACCAAAAACATCCCTATCATGGCAAGCATGATCCTTTTCATACTCTTAGAGTCCATTTGCAACCTCTACCATGTACTGTCCATAAGCTGTCTTCATAAGCGGTTCCGCCAATTTCAACAGCTGTTCTTTTGTAATAAAACCTCTCTTATAGGCAATCTCCTCAATACAGGAGATATACAGGCCCTGTCTCTTCTGGAAAGCAGCCACAAAATCTGCCGCATCCTACAGAGAATCATGAGTTCCCGTGTCCAGACATGCAAAGCCTCTTCCCAATGTCTCTTCCCGCAGCGTTCCCCTACGCAGATATTCGTTATTAATACTGGTAATCTCTATCTCACCTCTGGCAGAGGGCTTCACATTCTTAGCAATTTCCACCACATCATTATCGTAGAAATATAATCCGGGTACAGCATAATTACTCTTCGGATGCTCCGGCTTCTCCTCAATGGAAAGAGCCATACCGTTCTCATCGAACTCCACAACGCCGTATTCTCTTGGATCTCTCACATAATAACCGAAAATGGTTGCTCCATTCTCGCGGCATGCCACTTCCCTTAGCACCTTGGAAAAACTCTGCCCGTAAAAGATATTATCTCCCAGGACCAGTGCCACATTATCATCGCCAATGAAATCAGCACCAATGATAAAAGCATCGGCCAGCCCTCTCGGATACTCCTGCACTGCATATTCCATTCTCAATCCCAGCTGTTCTCCGGTTCCAAACAACTCCTGAAATACCGGCAGATCCCTGGGGGTAGAAATAATGAGGATGTCCCTGATACCCGCCAGCATTAATGTTGACAGCGGATAATAGATCATCGGCTTATCATAGACCGGCATAATCTGTTTGGAAATAGCTTTTGTCAGCGGATACAGTCTTGTGCCCGAACCGCCTGCAAGTATAATACCTTTCATGTTTATCTCCCTTTATCTTCCCTGATACATGTCTTCGTAATACTTCTGATAATCACCGCTTGTCACATTTCTCATCCAGTCTTCATGTTCAAAGAACCACTGGATCGTGCGGCGGATGCCTTCTTTAAACATCGTTTCCGGTTCCCAGCCGATCTCTGCCTTGATCTTGTCCGGTGCAATGGCATATCTTC
>JALETS010000025.1 GCA_022781395.1 Lachnospiraceae bacterium
ATAACGTCCTATTCTCTGATTTGTCAAAGGCAGATAAAATTGTACTGATCAATGAATTACTTTGTGAGATTCGTGATAAAAATGGAAAACCAACGCTGACTCCGCAACAAAAAGAGATCTTTGTAATGCTTGGGGAGAAGCTTCCGGATGAGAAGTCCTTAGTGCAGGAATACAATCCGGAAATCAGAGTTGATCAGATTACCAAGGCATTTGAGCTTGTTTTGTCACTAATATCTATGACATTTGGTTATGGCAGCAAGAAGTATACGTTTGAAAACGGACAGATAAAGACTGCTACGGAGTATATTGGAACAAAACAGGATGCCATGCAGGAACTCAATAAGCAACGAAAGCAGGCATCAGATTATATAGCAGACATCATTCATGCAGCAATATGGTTCTCTAATCAGTTTTGCGGAACATCCTACAATGTAGATGAATCCTTGTCCATTGAGTTTGACGATTCCTATGTTGAGGACAAGCAGGCAAAGCTTGAAGCCATGAGAGCTGATGCGGTAACATTCCAGGATATTCCCTGGCTTACATTTATGTACATCAAGACCAAGTATAACTTATCTGATGAGGAAGCACAAAAGTATATCAATGAGGGAAAAGTTACCGAAAATGATGATTTGGAAGATTAAGGCGGTGATCTGAAGGGCATTATCAGAAGAACAGATGGACGTTCTAATAGACAAGTACATAATTGGACTTTATCAGAGCTTAGAGGATGAGGTTATTGCTGATATTGCCCGCCGTGTGAAAAAGACTGGAAGATATACTGAGACTGCAGAACTTATGGCAAAGTCTATGGTAGAGCAGGGATATTCTGCAGAAAAAATACAGGCAGAAGTGATGAAAATGCTTCGTGCGGATAAACAACTGCAGATGGAGATCGCTGAAAATACAAAAGCCTATAAGCAGGATATCCAGAATATCATAAATAAGACTGTGAAGGAAGCTAAGAAAGCCGGAAATACAGCTGTGGCAGAAGCCGGAAATATGGCGTGGAATAATGATCTTTCCATGTGGAGTGAGCATGGAGCCAATCTGGAACAGCCAAATACCATGAGCCAGATGATAGAAGCTTTCCAGAAGCAGACGAATAGAGAACTACGGAATCTTACTAGAACTACCGGGTTTAAAAATACAGTATTTGGAACCACAGGAGTAATCAATGCATATCAGAGGGAGATGGATATTGCGCTGCTTAAGGTTTCCACAGGCACATTCTCTTATGATCAGGCAGTAAATGACTGTGTACATAGGCTTGCACAGAGCGGGCTCCGGTCTATCGATTATGCAAACGGGAGAACATATCAGCTTGATACTGCAGTCAGAATGTCTGTAAGGACCGGTATGAGCCAGCTTGCCGGAAAGATTATGGAAGAAAACCTTAAGAATTCCGGGCAGGACCTTGTTATTACCTCACAGCATATGGGAAGCCGGCCGGAACACGCGCCCTGGCAGAATAAAGTGTTTTCTTATTCCGGTAAGAGTAAGAAATATCCTGACTTTTTCAAAGAAACTGGATATGGTACCGCCGCCGGGTTAAAAGGTGTGAACTGTACGCATGACTTTTATCCTTTCTGGGAGGGATCAAGCATTATTCCGGATGATATTGTAGAGACTGCTCCTGTGACAGTGAATGGAAAGGAATACAATTACTACCAGGCTACACAGCAACAGCGAAAGATGGAGCGCGGTATTCGTGCCACAAAACGTGAGATAGAAGCCCAGAGAACTATTGGTGGAGATACAACGGATCTGCAGGCGCAGCTCCGCAGACAGACAGCTGATTATCATAGGTTCAGTAGAGATGTAGGAATCCGTGCAAAAGATAACCGGTTGAGAGTAGTCAGCGGAAGCAGTGATTTGAATCGAACAAATGTTGCAAAAGGTAAGAAAAATGATATAATGAAAATAGACTTACAGTTCTTCGCAGAGGATTTAAGAAATCAAAGTTCACAGAGTTTATCAAAAGGAATAAAGACTTTAAATAAACGAATAAAGGAACATGAAGATAAGGTCGCAAATCCACAGGCATACATGAAAAATTGGTATAATGCGTGTGAACAGGAAAAACTTGGAACTGTAGATGCTTGGAAAAGGGAAATAGAAAGATACAAGAAGCAGGTAAATGCAAGAATAGATGAATTGAAAGAAAGGGGCGATTATAATGAGTGATGAAACAATGAAATACATTATCGAATGTATCATCGAAAATGCTAAAGAAGCTTCAAAATTGCCGAGAAACGAATTCAATGATGCTAAAAGGCTTGCATATTACGAGGTGTTAAATACCATTAAAGGACAACTTGAAGTTAATGATGTTAATTTGAAAGATTACGGATTATCTTTCGAGATTGAAGATATATTGTAGTGCAACTAAAACATAATTTTATTTTATAGTATTGAAGTGTGATATAAGTTTGTGTTATGATAAACAAGAGGGTGTTGTTATGGAAACAAAATGGTTGAAATGCCCGAGGTGCGGGAACCCACACTTCATAAAGTATTCAATGGAAACGAGAATCTATAATTTTCCGGCGTACTGCAAAAAATGTAAAAATGAAATAGTGATAACAGTTGAGCCAAGAGCCAAAGCAGTTAATTCTTAAATGAATAAATTGCAAAGGCTCTTTTTTATTTCCATTCTATTACTTCCCGGTTCTGCCATGCCGGGCAAATAGCGCGGATTAGTGAAACGGTATCACGCTGGTCTCCTTAGCCAGAGTTCGGGGCTCGATTCCCCGGTCCGCAATTATCTGTGGGTGATTCTCCCACGTTAAATAAATCATCGTTAATGGAGATAGAGAATGAAAAGAGAAGATTTAGAAGCACTTGGAATGACTAAGGAACAGATTGACAAGGTACTGGACATGCACCATGAAGAGTATGATCCGGTCAAAAAAGATTTGGACACTGCAAATGCAGACCTTGCGGCAGAGAAGGAGAAGACTTCAACGCAGGAAACAACAATTGCAGGATTGAAAAAGGACCTTGGAGAGTTCAAGGATGCAGATGTTAGCGGCATGAAACAGAAAATTGAAGATTTGGAG
>JALETS010000063.1 GCA_022781395.1 Lachnospiraceae bacterium
TCAAAATAAATATAAGAATAGAAAAGACAACGATTCCATGATGGCTATGAATATGGAGACAAAGGCTGTTTATGCAAAATATGGTGTATCTCCGTCCGGAAGCTGTATTCAGTTATTGATTCAGATGCCTATTTTATTTGCTTTGTATCGTGTAATTTATAATATGCCGGCATATGTAGGTAAGATTAAAGAAGCATTTTTCCCCTTGGTGGATAATCTGATCGCTCAGGAAGGAAGTGCTGAGTTTTTACAGACATTTTCTAATGCCAGCATGTATGCAAAGCAGTTTAATAATGAAAACTTTGTAAATGGTGTAACTACTTATGTACAAAATACTTATATTGATGTGTTGAATAAAGCATCCTCTGCAGAATGGCTTAGTTTGAAGGATCAGTTTTCTTCTTTATCTGCAGATGTAGATCATACGCTTGGGTTGTTAAACCAATATAACAACTTCTTAGGTTTGAATATGGCCAACTCTCCTTCCTTTACTATGAAGGAAGCATTTGCTTCAGGTTCTTACCTTATGATGATTGCGGCATTGATCATTCCTGTTTTAGCGGCTGTTACACAGTGGATTAATGTTAAATTAATGCCGCAGCAGTCTACACAACAGGATAATAAGAATGGAAATGATACTCAGGCAGCTATGATGCAGTCCATGAAAACAATGAATATGATGATGCCTATCATGTCAGCATTCTTCTGTTTTACATTACCTGCAGGTATGGGACTTTACTGGGTAGCCGGTGCGGTTGTCAGAAGTGTTCAGCAGGTTCTTATCAATAAACATATTGATAAAATGGATCTGGATGAAGTAATCAAGAAGAATCAAGAAAAGGCTAAAAAGAAAATGGAAAAGGCCGGAGCCAGAGCTGAGCAGATGGCTGCTTATGCTAATATGAACACAAAAAATGTCAATACCATTTCAAAAAATGCTTCCAAGCCTGCTATGACACAAGAAGAAAAAGAAGAAGCAATCAAAAAATCTACTGAGTACTATAATCAGAATGCTAAACCTGGAAGTATGATGGCAAAAGCAAACATGGTTAAACAGTATAATGAAAAAAACAACAAGAAGTAACTGGGAGGGAAAACAATGGAATTTATAGAAATATCAGCAAAAACTGTTAATGATGCAATTACGGAAGCATGTCAGAAATTAACAGTAACAAGTGATAAACTGGAATATGAAGTAGTAGAAGAAGGTTCTTCCGGATTCTTAGGTATTGGTTCTAAGCCTGCTGTTATCAAAGCAAGAGTAAAATCTTCCGTGGAAGATACCGCTAAGGATTTCTTAAAAGATGTATTTGAAGCAATGAATCTTGCTGTAGTTGTTAATGTAAAATATGATGAAGATAATAATTCCATGGATATTGATTTAAGTGGCGATGAAATGGGTGTTCTGATCGGTAAAAGAGGTCAGACTTTAGATTCTTTACAGTATCTTGTTTCTCTGGTAGTAAATAAAAATGTAGATAATTATATCAGAGTTAAGGTAGATACAGAAAATTATCGTCAGAGAAGAAAAGAAACTTTGGAGAATCTGGCCAAGAATATTGCTTATAAGGTTAAAAGAACTAAAAGACCTGTATCTTTGGAGCCTATGAATCCTTATGAAAGAAGAATTATTCATTCTGCTCTTCAGAATGATAAGTATGTAACAACTCACAGTGAAGGTGATGAACCTTTCAGACATGTAGTTGTTGTATTGAAGAAATATGATAAGGGTGAAAGAAAATCCGATAGAAATTTTGATAAGAGTGCAGAGCAGGAATAAAAATTATATTTAGCTTGAATTGATTGAATGGCAGGAAAGTTGTATAGTAAATTTTACATACATTTTCCTGCTATTTTTAAAAAAGTAGAAAAGTGTGAGAAAGGCATGGATACTAATATGAAAACAGATACGATTGCTGCGATTGCAACTGCCATGTCTGATTGCGGTATCGGGATAATCAGAGTAAGCGGTGAAGATGCAATTAATATTGTGGATAAAATATATAGAAATCCAAAAAATCAAAAATCTTTAACAAAATATCCATCTCATACAATTCATTATGGATTGATTGTAAAAGAAGATGAATCTGTACTTGATGAAGTAATGGTTTCCGTTATGAAGAAACCCAAAAGTTATACAATGGAAGATACCGTAGAAATAAATTGTCATGGTGGTATTCTTATGATGAAAGAAATTCTTGCTGCTGTTATGAATGCAGGTGCCAGGATCGCACAACCCGGAGAATTTACGAAACGTGCCTTTCTCAATGGAAGAATTGATTTGTCAAAAGCAGAGGCTATTATGGATATTATTCATGCAAAAAATGAATTTGCTCTGCAATCTTCCGTAAAACAGTTAAAAGGATCTGTTTCAGATAAAATCAAAAAATTGAGAGAAGAAATTCTGTATGAAATAGCTTATATTGAATCTGCCCTGGATGATCCGGAGCATATCAGTCTGGACGGATATCATGAAAGATTATCAAAAAAAACAGATTCTATCTTGAAAGAATTAGATAAATTATTAGATTCGGCAGATGATGGAAAAATGCTTAAGGAAGGGATTAATACTGTAATAGTAGGTAAGCCGAATGCGGGTAAATCTTCCTTATTAAATAAATTAATTGGAGAAGACAGAGCAATTGTCACAAATGTCGCAGGAACTACCAGAGATACTTTAGAAGAAACAATATCTCTTGGCGGGATTACTCTAAATATGATTGATACTGCCGGTATTAGAAATACAGAAGACGTGGTAGAAAAAATAGGTGTTGAAAAAGCTAAAAATGTTTCAAAAGATGCAGATTTGATCTTATATGTAGTAGATTCTTCTGTCAATTTGGATGAAAGTGACAGAGAAATTATACAGCTGATCAGGGATAAAAATACTATTATCCTTTTAAATAAATCCGATCTGGATGAAGTTGTAACAAAAGATATGTTAGAGAAGACGATTGAGGATATCTTTAAGATGTCTTCGAAAAAGGAAATGTCAGATAATGAATATACACATTTCATAGAAATAATAAAAACTTCTACTAAAGAAGAAAATGGAATTGATACCTTAACGGATTTAATAAAGAATATGTTTTTCCATGGAAAAATAACCTATAATGATGAAGTATACATTACCAATATGCGTCATAAAGAAGCAATTTGTGATGCCAGAGAGAGTATGCTGCAGGTAAAAAATAGTCTGGAAATGGATATGCCGGAGGATTTCTATTCTATTGATTTGATGAGTGCTTATGCATCACTCGGTATAATTATAGGAGAAGAGATTGGAGAAGATCTGGTTAATGAGATTTTCTC
>JALETS010000065.1 GCA_022781395.1 Lachnospiraceae bacterium
ACATAAAGGACATGCGTTTGCATACATGTCCTTTTATTTGATCACGATTTTCTTTATTTCTCCAGCTCCACATCTTTGAGTAACTCCCTGATGTCTTCTACACTCAGCCACTCTGTATTGTTACCGGAGCTATACGAAAAGCCGTCCGCAACCTTTTTACCGCTCAAATCCGGCTGCTGTCTGTTATTCCAGGTCATCTGCGGATATACAATGAAATGCTTGTCATATTCGTAGGTGGTCATGGAATCCTCTGTCGTTACCATGATCTCATGCAGCTTCTCTCCCGGACGAATGCCTGTCTCCCTGATCTTGCAGCCCGGCAACATTGCCTCAGCCAGATCCGTAATCTTAAAGGAAGGAATCTTGCTGATAAATGTCTCTCCTCCGGTTGCTTCTGACAGCGCCTTAATGACTAACTCAACACCCTCTGTCAGACTGATCCAGAATCTCGTCATACGAAGATCTGTAATCGGAAGTTCTGTCGCTCCCTCTTTAATCAGCTTATGGAAAAACGGAATAACAGAGCCACGGCTTCCTGCCACATTGCCGTATCTTACAATTGAGAAGTTGATGTCCTTGCTGCCGGCATAAGCATTGGCAGCTACAAAAAGCTTGTCCGATACCAGTTTTGTTCCGCCATACAGATTCACAGGATTGACTGCCTTATCCGTAGACAATGCAACCACTCTCTGTACGCCACAATCCAATGCGGCATCGATCACATTCATCGCGCCGTGGATATTCGTCTTAATTGCCTCATTAGGATTATATTCACAGGCAGGCACCTGCTTTAATGCTGCCGCATGAATGATATAATCTACACCCTCACAGGCTCTCTTCAGACGTTCCACATCACGTACATCACCAATAAAAAACCGCAGTTTTTCTTTGTATTCCGAGAATTCATTCTCCATCAGCCACTGCTTGAACTCATCTCTGGAATAGATGATGATTTTCTTCGGTTCATAGTGTGTCAATACATATTTTGTAAAGCATTTACCGAAAGAACCCGTACCTCCGGTAATCAATATTGTTTTGCCGTTTAACATGAGTTTTCCTCCGAAAATAATATCTTCTACATCGTTTTTAAGTATAGCATAGGGATAAATAGTTTGCAAACAGTCTTCTCCTGTGTAGTTAGCATCTCCATTCTACAAAAAGATACTACTATGAAACAATAACTTAATTACTGTTTCATAGTACTGATTATTCCTTCTAATTCACGCACCCTGACTTCTAAGGCATCTGCCCTGGCTTCTTGTGCATCCGCTCTAGCCTCTTGCGCATCTGCTCTGGCTTCTTGCTCATCCGCTCTGGCCTTCTGCTCATCCGCTCTAACTCTTTCACGCTCTGTATTGGCTCTTTCCTCTGCCCGTCCTTCTTCTCTCATATCATCATCATGCAGAAGCTCCTTCATATACTCTGACCTCCATTTCTCATTGCGCCGCCCTGCTTCCACAGCCTTGTGAAGCTTTCCGGTCAGCTCATCCAACGGTTCTCCCGTCATTATGTACCGGTACAGAGTTTGTATACCATCCGGTATCCCTTCCTAAAGGGATCAAAGGTACAGATGAACAGGATGTTGATCTCCCCCTTTGCTGCGCAGGAGTCCATGGCACCCGTAAACTCTACTCTTATTCCGACTCCTGCCTGATGATTGTTTGGATTATAAGCAGGAATCTAAAGAATAAACAGAAAAAGATATACAATGAATACGTTTAGAAATAACTGCTTATTCGTGAATTATAGCATAGGCAGTCCGGGATGGCAATACCCTGTTTCAAGTTCCCTTTATGATTATAAGTGCATAGAACTATTTTAAATAGTATACGTCACAATACTTCTCTTCAAACATCAACTCCTGATACTCTGTCAGACCAGAATTGCTCTCTAAGATTCTCCCAAGCTGAGCATCTACATCTGCTCCATCCGCCACATATACAACCAACGATTCTGCCTGCCTGATTTTCTCGTCATTCATCGCATTCACACTGTCTGTGGAAGCAAAATATACCTCGGAGTATTCCAGAAGTTCATTGGTCACATCCCAGATACACCACTCCGCTCCTATCTGATACAGATATATGGCAGGTGTTCCTGCTGCCGCCCGGTCTCTGGCAAATTCCACCTGCTGCTCATCCTCAGGGTAAAGGAATACAACCCTGTTGCCAATCAGACCCACTAAATCTACAACCAAACATACCGGAACAATCACCAAACTAAAATAACGGATAATCTTCTCAAAACCTCCGGAAGTTTCCTTTACTATTGCAGACACGCACATTTTCCCCAGCCGGTAAATCCCGTCAAAAATCAGCAGCACGATTATTCCATAAATCGGGAGCTGATAACGGTTCGAAGTATCTCCCAACAGCAATGCTGTCTTGGACACTGCCAGAAAATATCCGACAACTGCAAAAGCAAGCAGACACCATGCCCCATCCACCTTCATGCCCTGTTGCTTCTGTATCTCACACTGACTCAGCCGGATATCGCCAGCCTTCTGTTGCGTTTCCTCCATCCCATGTTTTCTTTGCCTTGGATAAGCTGCCTTACGCCGTCCGTTTAGTGCATAGGCAGTAACAGCCAGCAGCACCAGCACTAATAACAGCCAGACCAACATCTTCCCAAATACATACTCGTCCAGCAAATTCCAGAAAAACCGCAGTCTTTCTGTCGTATTAGACAAGTCAAAAAAGTTCTCCGTAGCCTGTGCGCCCCGCTGACCATGAAACATCTGGCCCGGAAAGGACGAATAAGTCAGGTAGGCAAGTGCAAAGGCAATCAACTGACTTAAACCATATCTCAGACAATTCCCAAAATTACGGTCATGCCATAACAGCCGGATACAAAAAGCAGCCCCGATAAAGAACAGAAAGATAAAGTAATAGTATTGTGTCAGAAAGCCAAGATATGTTACCACGGCAATCGGTATCAGAAAACCTCTTACAGGCAGCCTCCGAATATAGGCGCCAACCCTTTCCCCATCACAATCAGGCAACCGTCTTTCCTCGGAATTATGCTCATTTGGCATCGCTATGTGATCCGAATTCAGTCCCTGCACAGCCCTCACATGCAGAATGGCACACAGTAGCACCCACATGGTAAGCATCTCATACATTCTGATGAAAACCACACCACTGATCGCTGCCGGAGTCAGACCGTAAAACAAAGTTACAATAAGTGACAGTGTTTTATTGCGATCACTGATCAAATAGGACAGATTTGCCAGCAATATAAGATTGATCCCATGGAAAAAAAGATTTACTGACAACCCTATCCACTTAGAGAAAACACCCGGCACCAGAGATGCAACCGTATGAAATACCCAGTAATACACAGGCGGATGCACATCCCAGGACTGCACCTGTTTGACCAGCCCATACCGGAACTGCTGTCCGGGAAGTACCACAAACTCGTCCCTGTATGTTTCCCGACTCATCCACTGTTCATCCTCTACATAAAATCCGTTAGTACGTGCAGTCGAATAATAGGTGTAATATTCATCCTCATGAAATCCCTGTTTCCGGGTACAAAAATAGAAGGCTGTCACCATCTGTGCCAGCCAGATTATGATAAAACACACAATATAAAGCTTTTTACTATGCTGCGTTTTCATATCAATAACCTTGCCTCTTTCTCAACCTGCAAACATGCAGATCTTCACACTAACTGCTAAGCATCATTTTCCACGCATGCACGCTTCTGATCATTTTGGGTGCCACCGTCAGAAGTAGCAGATACACTTTCTGCTTTCCTGTCAGATATGAATTCCCGACAGTATCCGTCACATGACTTCTCAGATATTTCTTCACATTGCAATAAAATTCATTTTCACCAGTCATCTGCGAAATCGGTACATGAAGCAGATAATCCAGACGTTGGTATAGATTAAACCGAATAGCATAGGTATGGAGCGTCGGGTAAGTCTTATCCACAAGCTCCTGCATTCGATCAGCATTATCCACAATATCCAGAAACACCCGCGAGAAGCTGTCCTTTGTCTTCTTCCTTGTAGTGCTTTCCTTACGGCATACCACATGATATCCCTGTTCCGGCAAAATTACGATACCGTCAATCTCCTGCAACATATCTACCAAAAGGCTGAAATCCTCGTTTAATACTCCTTCCGGGAATCTGTGTCCGGCAAACAGCTCCTTCTTCACCAACTTGGTACAAAAGGAACAATCTCCCTGATGCAGCAGCAACTCCTTCACAAAAGTTTCGGTCTCACAGAACCGCACTTCCTTAGGCGGTACGCACACATCCGGCAGCCTTACGCCATCCTCATCCACCTCATCCCGGGATATCTGCACCACATCACAATCCTTTTCCGAAAGGACCTGCATCATTTTCTCATACACATAGGGTTCTATATAGTCATCACTGTCCACAAAACCCAGATACTCACCAGATGCCCTGTCAATACCCAGATTTCTTGCAGAAGAGGCCCCACCGTTTTGCTTATGATACGTAACAATACGGTCATCCTGTCCGGCCAGCTGTTCACACAGTCTGTATGTTCCGTCTGTGGAACCATCATCCACCAGAATGATTTCCAGGGCAGAGTAAGTCTGTGCACAAATAGATCTCACGCATCTTTCCAGACAATCTATGGAATTATATACCGGTACGATAACACTGATTTTCTTCATCACTATAAACTGCCATCCATCATACTTTGATACATCTTTCCCGGTCTGATGACCGGTGCGTTGCTAAGCGGCCCTTCTTCGGCTGCAATAATCCTGCCCTTTTGCAGATCACATACAAATCGCAGCAGCTCCTTCGCTGCATGCTCCGCATTCCACATATCCCGGATCGTCTCATAGGCAGCCCATCCCATCTTTTTCCTGTCATCCCAATGGGCGAATAAATCCTCCACCAACGCTTCCATTTTCTCATAACTGCCATCCGGGTACACAAGCCCGTTCTCACCGTGCCGGATCAAATAAGGTGCAGCACCCACCTGGGCATTGACCACTTCCACACATCCACTGTTCATGCCCTCATTGACAACGGCGCCCCAGCCTTCCAGATAATTACTTGTAAAAAGGTGGATATGGCACTGTTCCATCACGTCCCGCACCTTTTCAGGCTCCGTGTAACCATAGAAGGTAAAAGATCCGGTAAGTCCCAAATCTGTAACTTCCTGTTTCATGGACGGCTCCAATTCTCCATCTCCCAGCATATGAATGTGATAGCGACATCCCTTGTCCCGAAGCCGCTTCGCCAGCCGGACCACATACTCCGGATGCTTCAACGGAATAAATCTTCCCGCCCAGACGATATGCAATGCACCATCCTGTATCTTCATTGCATCCAATTGTGTTTCATCATACTTTCTGAGAGCCGTAAAATAACCCCACCGGAACATTTTATCCGGATAAGCTCCAATCAAGTGAAAATCCGATGCCGTATAGGCACCGGCACACAGCATACAGACATTCTGTCTGCGGTATTTGACATGCTCATTATATTTAGCAATCAGCCCACGGGGAGAGACAGCCTTCCACTGCCCTTCCCGGTACAGGCGCTCACTGACACGCAAAGTCGTTCTCCCACTCTGCAGTCTGGCTGCCACAATATCCTCTCTCTCTGTCCAGCCAAAAAGCACCACATCACTTTCTGCTAATTTCTTAAGGCATTCATATTCCTTCTCATACAGGCATAGCACATAAGGCAGTTTCTTAAGATCCACACTCCACCCCATGGCAACACGCTCTTCTTCCATGGGCATGGTCTGAATAAAAGTAAAGTTCTCTCCTAACATTTTATAGAGTGCCTCACACAATGGGATCTGATGGTGATTGATATAATTCGATACAAAAGTAAAAGTCATGACAGCATCTCCCGGTAGATCCGCATCAAGCGATAATAATTCTGATCCGCATCATGATTGACACGGGCATGTTTTCTGGCATTGTCCGTCATCCGGTCCACAATCGCTTCCTTCGTAAAAATCTCTATGATCCTGTCTGCCAGAGCATCCGTGTCTCCCGGCGGATATAAGAAACCGTCTCCACCATCTGTTAACAGATTATGAATGCCGCCCACGTTGGCTGCCACACAGGGAACTCCAAGAAGCATAGCCTCACCGATGGAATTAGGAGAGTTCTCCAATGCCGACGGACATACAAATACATGGCTTAACAAATACTGTTCCTTCATTTCCTCCGCGCTCAGTCGTCCCAGCATTGTCACTTTATCTTCCAGATGATTCTCTCTGATTAATTTCAACAGATATTTCCCGTATGCAGGAAGCTTTAACGTGTCCTTCCAGGTCTCCCTGCTCAGAATATTACTGCCTGCCACATACAGTTCCGTATCCGGGAATTGCTCTAACACCTTCGGCATTGCTTTTAACAGATAATGAAATCCCTTTAAGGGATAATCTCCCTGACTTAAGAAAATACGATAAGGCTGACAGGTACTTCTCTTCCACCTGTCACGATAAAAAATCCCCCTGAGTGTTTCATTCAGATAATGATATGTAGCATTGGGATTGATTTTCGCCGTTTCCGTACGGTCGAAATCCGTTCTGCCTGCGATATGCTTTGTTCTTCTGATGGTTTCGATCTCAAATCTGCCACGTTTCTCAAATTTCCTCTGCTGCTGCCTGATACTGTCTTTACGCACGATATCACGGAAAGTAACCTGTCTTTGCACCTTCATCGGCAAGTCTGCCATATATACTCTGGCGCAGGCAGAAATCAGCCCCTGAATCCCAATCAATGTATGATCCGGATCATTAAAAATCCTGACGCTTGCCAGAGCATGAGGAAACTCCGTTCCAAATACATGCATAATATCCGGCTGAAAATCATCTATGATCAACTTAAAGTAATCTTCCAGATCCAGGTCATACTGCTCCGGAGCAGTCAGATCTTCTACAAAAGCATAGCAATGGCAGGACATATTTTCTCCTAACTGCATATCCTGATCAAAGGGTCCCACAGATTCCTCTACCGGAAAAGTAATTGCCAGTTCTATCTGATTTCTGCCCTGTTCAGAAATAACCCTGTCTAACAATCCACTGAGCCATCCCTCTCTGTTACTGTAAGGCATGTTCAATCGTTTCGCGATAACCGGCAGCATAATATTACATACCCATAATACTTTCATATCAATCCTCACGCCTTTCTTTCATCTTACAGACTACCCTTTTACAGAATAAATTTTGCTTTTCATTTTCTGATAGATACCTGCTGTTACTTTATTTCCGGCAATCCACGTCCTAAGCGGCGCCAGCGTAAGAAGCATTGTCAGCCGGTATTTTCTCACTTTATTCGCAGGAATATATTTTCCCACAATTTCCCGATGCTCCTGACGGGAACGTTTCAGACCCGTCTTTGTCTCCGAGTATCCACCGCCTTCATAACTGGCTACCGTCAGAGGCATATATACCGCTTTTGCTTTTGCTTCATACAGACACCACAGGAAATGTTCATAATCGGCCCGCACTTTATATTTTGTATCAAATCCTCTGATATCAAACAGCCTTCTGTCATAAAAACATGCCTGATGACACGGCAGATTCCGGTAACAGGCGAAATCATCCAACACCGGATTGGACTGTACCAGAGTACCTGTCTTGCGTTCCAAGATATTACCATAGAAGATATGCATAGCCTGATTCTCTGTCTGTGACAGCCGTCCCTGTACTTTGTCTAACTGCTGCCGCACCTGCTTTAGTACTGTCCTGTCGTAAAAATAATCGCCACAGTTCAGAAAGCAGACATATTCGCCCTTCGCATGGGCAAGCGCCTGATTCATGGCATCATAGATGCCTGTATCCGCTTCACAATATACCCGCATCTTATCATCGGTCAGAAGCGTCTTAACCGAGCCATCCGTGGAGCTGCCATCCTTGACTACGATCTCATAGTCTGACTCCGTCTGGCTTAAGATACTCTCTATTGTTTTGTGTAATTTATCTCCTGCATTCAGACAGACTACAATAATACTGAAGGTCATATATGCTCTCCTCATCAATTCACATCTGACAGAATGTTGACCATATCATGAAAGAAAAAGCTCTGATACGGCAGGATCAGCACACCGTCATTGTCCGCTCTGCTCAAGTACATCATGAAATAGAGCACCGCTGCCAGAATGACACCCACACGGAATAGCCTGCGCCATTTCTTATCCGGAATCTGCTGTAGAAGCATCGGCAGAAACAATATCTGGCTGACCGTCAGATAATATCCGATTCTGGAGATGATCGGCAGAAAGGAGCAGCATACATATAAAACCAACGCTCCCAGATTCAGATAAAAATAAAACCGGAATCTGTCATCCTCCAAATCGCTTCTGACTTGCCTATCTTCGTCTTCCACTACATTTATCTCGCTCTGCCGCCTTTGCATCCACAGCACGACTCCTGCAAAAATAAGCACAGCCGCACAGCGCAATATATTGATATAGCTTGTTCCGCCCTCCAGATACTCTGTATCTTCATAGGTCGGATATAAAAATACCACTATCTTCAAGTAAAAATCCTGCAAAAACAGGAAGGTAGTACAGAATAATGCCGCAAGCCCAAGCTGCCATTTCTTCCACCGTCTTGATGCCAGAAAATACAGCGGAATAACTACCAGCAGCGATTTATGGAAGGTGGAACCCAGCAAAACCAGTGCCAGAAACCTTTCCCACTGTTTGCGCAGAACAAACTTCATGGAATACAAGGCAATCGCCAGCGCCAGATAATACCGGACGGTACTGAAAGTCTGGAAGTAATATCCAAGTGCCATGAAAAGGAAGAACGAGAGCGGAAACTCATCGCTCTGTTCATAAATCGCCAGCAGAAACACGAGAACCGTCACAAAGGCATATGCCGCAAAAACAAGCAGATAATTTTCATAGCCCGAAAGCCCGTATATCAGCTTTACCAGCAGATTAAATCCTATTTCCGTAGGCACATAGGAATCACAGTTGATAAGATGCATGAATTCCACATACTTGGCATAATCATTTCCCACATTCAGTCTGCAGGCAGACAAGGCAAACAAAATCAGAAAAATAGCCAAAAGACAGATACGGTTGCACATCTGCTGCCTTGTAATCCTATAAGGTTGTGTGACCGGCTGATTACATACCAGCCCCGCAAGCAGCACCGTAACCGCTGCCACCGTGATATACAGAATCATCGACTACCATGGTCCTTTCCTTGTCATCGCTTTCCTTCCCGAATACCCTCCCGCATCAGCGCAAAAGCTCTTTTTAATGGTATTTCACGACACATTTC
>JALETS010000066.1 GCA_022781395.1 Lachnospiraceae bacterium
GTATCAATCTGACCGGACTTTTTCAATTTACTGATTTCTGCAGACATGGCACTGCGTTCTACCCCCAAGTAATCTGCCAGTGATTGTCTGTTATGCGGAATTACAAATTCCTTTCTTCCCTGTTGTTTTGCCTGATCCAAAAGGTATGCCATCAACTTCTCTTTTGTTGTTTTTTGCGACATATACCAAATTTTCCGAGTCAGTATCAGATTTTTCTGTGCCATTTCCTGAAGCAGATTCTTCATTAGCAAACCGTGAAAATGGCAGGCATTGGAGCACGATGTAAAGACACGCCGGCAATCAAGTAGTAGTACCTCGCTGTCTGTGACTGCAATAACGCTCACCGGCATAGTTGCAAGTCCTGCACAGGAAAATACTTCTGCAACCAATTCCCCGGGCTGCAGATCAGCCATTACACTTCGATTACCATAATAATCTTCCCGGATTACCTGTATGGTTCCTAATAGAACAACACCCAGATACCGGGCAGGATCTCCCTCAAGAAATACAGGATTTCCTTTCGAAACCTTTACGGTTTTGCCATTCAGACACCCTGTTACAGCATTCAGTTCAGATTGCTCAATACCGGCAAATAAAGGACATTGGGACAAAATACCAAAATATTTTTCCATAAAAAAGCTCCTTTGTTGGAATTCCAACATACATTCCTTTGTCAGTATACTAGAATAAGCTCGTAACATCAAGCACAACAAATGTCAGGAGGAATATCAATGATTAGAAAAATTATAGAAATAAATGAAGAAAAATGTAACGGTTGCGGAGCATGTGCCACTGCCTGCCACGAGGGTGCCATCGGTATGGTAAACGGCAAGGCAAAGCTCCTCCGGGATGACTACTGCGACGGTCTGGGGGACTGTCTGCCAACCTGTCCGACCGGAGCAATCTCATTTGTGGAAAGAGAGGCTGCCGCCTACAACGAAGCAGCTGTTCTGGCGGCAAAAGAAAGAAAGCAGGAATCCCAGCTACGGCAGTGGCCGGTACAGATAAAGCTGGCCCCTATAAATGCCCCCTGGTTTAACGGAGCGAAACTGTTGGTAGCTGCAGACTGTACTGCTTATGCCTATGCCACTTTTCATCAGGACTTTATCAAAGAGCATGTTACTTTGATTGGATGTCCTAAACTGGACGCAGAAGATTATTCTATCAAACTTACTGAGATTATCCAAAACAACGATATCCGAAGTATCACAGTAGCGCGGATGGAAGTTCCCTGCTGTGGCGGAATAGAAGCCGCTACAAAAACAGCATTACAAAATAGTGGAAAATTTATTCCCTGGAACGTGATAACAATCACAACTGACGGAAGAATTCTAAAAAGCTTTACCTAAAAAAAGTTCCGGGCCGAAGCCCGGAACTTTCCTATTATTCTCTACTTCTTATTTCGCTGCTGCGATTTCAGCCTTTAAAGCCTCTGTCAGCTTCGGAACGATCTTATTTAAGTCGCCTACGATACCGTAATCAGCTACATCGAAGATCGGAGCATCTGCATCTTTGTTGATTGCGATGATGATATCGGACTCTTCCATACCTGCTACGTGCTGGATAGCTCCGGAAATACCGATTGCAAAGTATACATTAGGACGAACAGTCTTACCTGTCTGGCCTACCTGCAAATCTCTCGGCTTCCAGCCGGAATCTACAACTGCACGGGAGCAGCTTACGGTACCGCCCAGAACCTCTGCCAGATCCTCAAGAATCTTGAAGTTCTCCGGGCTTCCTACACCACGGCCGCCGGATACCAGAATCTTAGCATCCATGATATCTACAGTATCTACTACAGACTTAACGATATCAAGGATCTCTACATATTTGTTATCCGGTGTAAATCCGGGATTGAACTCTTCAACAACTGCCTTAGCACCCTTAACAGGATCGATCTTCTGCATAACACCGGCACGTACGGTAGCCATCTGAGGACGGTTGTAAGGACATGCGATAGTAGCAATTGTGTTACCACCAAATGCAGGACGAGTCATCAGTAACTGATTGTGTAACTGCTCCTGACCGGGTACTGCCTGTAACGGGAAGTCACCAATCTCAAGAACGGTACAGTCTGCTGTCAGACCTGTAGCTACTCTTGCGGATACTCTCGGTCCTAAATCTCTACCGATAGCTGTTGCACCTACCAGTACGATTTCAGGTTTATATTTGTTGATGATAGAAGCAAGCGCATGTGCATAAGGCTCTGTTCTATAATCTTTTAACTCAGGATCGTCTACTACGATAACCTTGTCAGCGCCGTATTCAGCGAGCTGATCTGCCAGCCCTTTAATACCGGAACCTAATAACATAGCTGTTACTTCTGTATTTAAATCTTTAGCGAGGTCTTTTGCTTTGCCGAGTAATTCGAATGCAATACTGCTGATCTCATTGTCTACCTGCTGAGCAAAGACATATACTCCCTTGTATTCTTCTAAATTCATTTTACATTCCTTTCTCTATGCCGAGGCATAGCCTTATTATCGAATCTCTTACTGTCATACACCGGCTTGTACCGATGGCCTGTCTGGTCCGATTCGGATTAGATTACATGCTTTACTTTCAGCTTATCTACAATGTAGCTTACAGCTTCATCTGTATCCAGTGTAACCTTCTCGCCGGCACCTTTTCTTACTTTGTCGGATGCCTTGGCAATCTTGGTCGGAGAACCCTTCAGACCTAAGTTTGCATCATCTACATCCTTTAAGTCTGCTCTGCCCCATACGGTAATGTCAGCTTTGTAAGCATCGAAGATTCCGCCGGGGGTCATGTAACGAGGCTCATTTAACTCAGAAAGTGCTGTAATCAGACAAGGCATTTTAGCCTTAACTACATGATATCTGTCTTCATACTGGCGCTCAACGATTACGCTGTCACCTTCTACCTTGATATCCTGTGCATAAGAGATAACAGGAATATTCAAATGCTCAGAAATCTGAGGACCAACCTGAGCTGTATCACCATCAATAGCCTGACGACCTGTGATGATGAGGTCATAATCTAAGTTTCTGATGGCACCTGCAAGTGTTGTGGAGGTAGCCCATGTATCTGCGCCACCAAGAACTCTGTCTGTTACAAGAACGCCCTTGTCAGCGCCCATTGCCATAGCCTCACGCAGAACCTCTTCTGCTTTAGGAAGACCCATTGTTACAACAGTTACTTCTGCACCATACTGATCTTTTAATCTAAGTGCTGCTTCAAGACCAGCTTTATCATCAGGATTCATGATAGTAAGCATTGCGCCTCTGTCAAGTGTTCCGTCAGGATTGAATTTAACGCCGCCCTTTGTATCAGGAACCTGTTTTACACAAACAACAATTTTCATTGTATTTCTCTCCTTATATTTTTTGTTTATTTTTCCTACTTCAACAGTGCACCGGAGATGACCATACGCTGAACTTCACTTGTTCCTT
>JALETS010000069.1 GCA_022781395.1 Lachnospiraceae bacterium
CAAAATTACCATGAACATCTGAAAAAACTGCAATTTTCATTATCACTTCTCCAGCATAGCAATGCCTGCGCAGGCAAGGCCGAGGCCAAGTAGCACAACAGCAGATTGCGCTTCCAATTTGTCCAGACAGGACAGCACCACAACCGCAACTCCCATTGCCAGGGTCAGTGCCTTGCATACTGTTGATGTGATTTCATGAATTGATTTCTTTTCCATATTCTTCTCCTATTTCTTATATGTAACTACCATTGTTTTTGAAAGTTTCTTTCCAACAAGATACATCAGCCACCCTATAATCCTTTTTACGGGTGTCAAAGGAATTCCCGGTGCATATCTCATACCCTGATACTTTGACCAGAAAATAGTATCCTCCGTCGGATATTCTTCCATGCTCTTATTTCCGACACACAACGCCTGAAATAAGTTAAAAGGGATAAGTACAGCAACACCCGGAGTATGTATTTTCCCGGATTGCACATCAAGATAAAATCTTCTGGTTATGTCATATGTCTTTCTCAGATCCTTTTTCGTAGGTTTATAGGCATTCCAGCTCAATGCAGTTACCGGAAGCTGATAGCATTTATTAAATCCCCAGCCCGAAAGCGTGTCCGCTAAGGCTTTTGTTGTGCTATTGGCAAATACTCCCCCTGTGGTACTTATGATAAGAGCTTTCTTTGTAAAGTACCTTGGGCGGTGTAACATGAATGCCATATGATCCGTATAATTTTTCAGTATTCCCGGTAAATGCCCCTGAAAGCATGGCACGGAAAAAATCACCGCATCGCTGTCTTCAATTGCATCCATGATTGGCTGAATGATTTTGTTATGAGGGCACATCATATGTCCTCTACGAAAACAGTTACTACACCCCGTACAGAACGGAAGGTTGACATCTGATATATGTATTTCCCTGAATACAATTGTTTTATCGAACTTAAGTAGAATCTTTTTTGCTTTCTCTGTCAGAAGCCAGGTATTTCCCTTATGCGGTCCGCCATTTATAATTAATATTTTCATGTCCTACGCCTCTCAATAACTTCATATTTGTCCATTAATTTCTCCTGCTACCAATCGGTTTATGCTATATCCGCATGAATCCATAGGCTATGAACGGGCTTGCATATATTGTGATGTAGATTAATGTAATCCATGGCTGATAATCAATATAAAATTCCCGGAAAGTTAATGACCATGGATGCTTAATCAACACCCAGCCAAATAAATCAAATACCACTGTTATTGTTCCCCAAATCAGAGAAGTTGCCATAACCTCTGTTAACGTAACAATCTCCAGCCCATGTAAATACAGGTATGCAAATATGGGAAATATTACTACATTATATAAAGGATGCCACGGTTTTGTTTTTTCATATCCTTCACCCATTCCCGGGCTTTCTTTCATCGATTTCATATGTAAAACTTTAATGTTAAAGATTGTATGTAATACTCCGATATTAGTCACGATAATATAAGCTATCCAAAACCACAACATTGAATATCCAAAATTCTTCATATGCTATCTTTCTCCTTTTGACTTTCGCAGCGAATATATATATTATGAACGGCTCTCTGCTGATCCACAACAGAGCGTCTGGTAAGATGCATTTTGAGCATATGAAATGCACTGCATTTCTATTTTCTTTTACCGAAATCCGGATTACAAAGCATTCTTCGGACAATTATTCTTACACTCAAAACAAAGAATACATTCGGTTCCATTCTTTCTTTTCCTTGAATTATCCGTTATATCAACATTCATCGGACATATTTGTTTACACTTGCCACAGGAAACACACTTGCTCTCATCACATTTTATTCTAAGTAAAGCAAAATAGCTCATCGGCTTTAAAAACACAGTAACCGGACATATGTATTTACAAAAAGCCCTGTTGTCCTTAAATAAATATGCCAGTATAATACCAATCGCGTAGTACAAAATATTTCCTACTATGAACGACCAGAACATAATTCTCTCAAGATTTCCAACCTTAGATAAAAAGAGTGCTGCCACAAAGATCAAAGATATTACAAATGTGAAATATCTAATCCAGCCTATATTCTTTCGTGGCTCCTTAGGAGTTTTATAGGGTAAAAAATCAAGCACCATGGCTGTCCAGCATGCATATCCGCACCAGCCCCTGCCGAAAATAATTGGCCCGAATATCTTTGCTACCGCATAATGAATCGTTGCTGCTTCAAAAACACCTGTAAAAAGATAATACCAGAATCCTTCAATCTGCATATTTTCATTGCAGATCAGTCCCAAATAAATCAGCATATACAGTCCTACCAAAAGCTGGGTTACCCGACGTGCATAATTGTATTTTTTAATAAATAGAAATATACCCAGTGCAATTGATATTCCTATATAACTGAAATTAAATAAATAAAATATATTATCTAACGTCAGCCATAATGTAACTGCTATGGTTTCAAAAATCAGTAACATAATAACAGGTAATGCATATTTCTTCATCTTATCCTTTTACCTCCATGGTTTCACTCCATTAAGCCAGCCTCTGCTTTCCCAATACTCTTTCTCAGACGACGACGCTCCCCAGTTTGCCTTCTGCATACCTCCATAAAACCAGAAAAGGACACGGGTTCTGATTCCAACCTTCACCCTTTCTTTCGCAGTCACTTTTGAAGCCAACCGATTCATGTCCTTCTTAATTTTATCCTTCTTCTTAGCAGGCACCATATTCCAGTTCATTGCATTGTCACTGATCCCATATAGGATTACTTCCGGGATTCCCCAGTTAATCAGATTATCTGCCACCAGCTTACCGGCTTTACCGGCACCCGCACCTGCCGCCGTTGAAATCACGACAGCGCGTTTACGGAACATTTCTTCATAAGGTTTATGTGATAACCAATTCGTAAAAAACAGATCAAGAAATGCCTTCATAGGCGCGCTTGGCATCATGCAGTAATTAGGTGTTGTCAGTATCAGAAGATCGGCTTCCTTTACCGCATCATCAATGGTCTTCTTGTCCTCCCAGAACGGACATTTATCTCTTCCTTCCACGCAGTTGTAACACCCTATACAGAAATGATTCAAATCTTTTGGCAGGAAGAATTCTTTTACTTCTTTCTCACAGGTAATATCCTGCAATAATATATTCGCCACATTCCATGTGTTTCCCTTATGGTTCTGTCCATGTATCATAACTATTTTCATATAATATTACCATCTCCCCATGTCTCATATCATTATGTCTTTGCACCCGGAAAGACTGTTTGTTATGAAAGCATGCTTTCCAATATTTTTAATCCTTCCTCCACACTTGTCCCTAATATTTCCTGTGTCTTTTTAAAATCATACTTCTCATGCAGCTTGTCATGGACCAGGAAGAACTTCTCTTTTCCATATTTTCTGATAAACATAGCCTGCGCCTTACATGCATTGGCTCCATCATTGTCCGGCTGATAGAAGCCCTTGGAGCACCCGTTCAATTCCTCACATTCATAACAACCATCAATACCCTTCTCCTGACAGCATGCTACGTTGGGACATTTGCCCTTTTCGAAGAGTGCTCCATAAGAACAGCAATTAAATACGGAGCGGCATCCTCCGCACCATTCTCCCAGGAAACAGTGATTACATGAAAATCCGCAATACGCGGTCATATCTACACCTTTTCTTGCTTCTTTAACAATCTCAGACTTCCATTTACCACCGTTCTCATTTCGTCTGTCCTTGTCCGGTCCGTCCACTGCAAGAGCCTTACGGTATACACGGGAATCTTCACCGTCCATGTCCTTATCCATTTGAAAGAATTCATACCCATATTTCTCATATAAGCCGGTATGATTTGTGGAAATATATATGTATTCCTTGCCCATAATGGTAGCAATACATTCCACATAGTCCAATAACAGTCCCAGATAATGATGTCCTCTATACTGTGGAAATGTATATACAAAACCAATCCACGGAGTCAGGTCTGTTGGCTGTATGTCATCCAAAGGAGCAAGGGTACAGAATGAGATCAGTTTGTCCTCATCCACAAGCATCGGTACAAGTGCAGTTTCACCGAACATTCCTTTTAAACGGTTTTCTTTAAGAAGACGATACAGATACTGTCCCGCTCCCCAATCAGATTTTCCTATTTCATTCAGCCAGTATTCTTTGTTTTCTGTTGTAAAGTATTCAATAATTTTCATTTGATTTCACCTCTCCTTTATCTCTCCTATAAGATAGTCCCGTAACTCATTGAGATCTTCCTCCGGAAGTATATGATCCTCACCTTCAAACCATATTTTCATTGCCAGCCAGAAATCTTCATCCGAAACATCAGCAAATACTTCCTCTATTTCTTTTCCATATCTTTGGCCAAACTGTACCATTACTATAAAGTATAAAAAACAAAAGAAACTCTTTTTTATCAAATTTACCGTTTGTAATAATGATTTCTTGTACCACACCATTCAGTTTGATCATATATCCTGTTTCGCAATATCCGTTTTGCATATAAAATGCTTTACGTCTTTTTCTTATATCAATATCCGTAGCATTATCATCACATGGTTCAATAGAAATAATTATCTTCTTATCAGGATATCTGTTTTTTATCTCCATCAATATAGCACTGCCATAACCTTTTGAGCGAACTCTCTCATCCACCGCTAAAAACATGACAAAAATAATATTTCTATTAAGGGCGAAATATACAAATCCGCATGGGATATCTTCATCATAAAAACCTAAAAACTGTGTATTCCATAACTTAGACATGGCAACCATCATTAAAAACGGCATCCTCTCACTTTTAGGAAACGCATCAAAATAAATACGTTTTATATCCCTGTCGCTTAACTTTACGCTTTTAATGCCAAGCTGCATATATCATTGCTCCTCCCAATTCGGTATCGCTTTCTGCAAAACATCGTATTCCATCGGTATGTACTGAATTCCATCGTCTTCTTTTACCGAAGCAATCTGATAAAATCCAAGTTTTTTATAAATCTCAGCTGCATACAATGATGAATATTCTTCACCCATTTGAACCTATCATCGACATAAGTATTATCCAAGGACTCCCGTATCTGCACATTTCTTTGCACAATATCCTCTCATTCATTTTAATTAATCAGTCATACAGTTTTAATTTCAGCGTCACATTTTTACTATTTTTCTAACAGTATTCGCTGTTCTTATCGTCAATTTTGTGCTTATATTTGCACTAGCCGTCTTAGACCACCAATTCGTTTTTTGATAATCTTTACGATTAAAAGACCAAAAAATAACGTCTTTATAGCCTTCTATATTTTCTAACTCTTTATTGGGTTCTCCAATCTCACTATATACATCAGAAAATTTAGCTGGTGACATAATGAAAATCAGATTATCGTAGATTTCTTTGTTGTCATTATCCCACCAGTCTGGCGCATTTTGTAAAATGTCCACAAGCATCTCTCTTGATATGACCAAAACAGGAATGTCTAAATGAAACTGATTTTTAATCATTTCTTGAATTTGTTTTGTAAGCTTCTTTGTATCATCTTCATCACTGGAAAAAATCACATTACCACTGTTCAGATATGTCTTAACCTCTTCAAAAGCAAGTTTTTCAAATCCTGTCTTTAATTCTGCCATTGGTACTTTATTCTTTCCGCTTATATTGATGCCTCTTAGTAATGCAACATATCTTTTCATATCCTCAGCCTCCTCCATTAATTCAGTAGTGTCAGCTACTCACCCTTTCCGGTTTCAGTCTCACCCCAAGACCAACACAACGTCATATTCTTGTATTCCGTGGTCAGCAGAAGCTGTCCATCCTTTTCATTCGCTGTAAACTCCATGGTTATGGCTGTCCCATCAATATCACTAATCATGTCCGCGGTAAGGATATTTCCATTCAACAGGTAACTGCCACTTCCACCATCTGCGCCAATATACCATGAGATATTACCGGCACTGGTGATTTCCATGCTGTTGCCGAACTCCATTGCACCGGGAAAGGTTTCGTTGACAACGGTATCATCATTTTCTCCCTTTGCAAGATGCCATGGTCCAATCAATTCTTCTACTGTCACAGTCATAGCGGCGTCGACATCTGACTCAGTTACTTTCTGCAAATCGACACAAATATTTCCCTTTGCTCGCCTTGCCTCAACAGCTATTGTATATACACCGTCTTTCTGAATTTCCAATGAAAAACCCTTGGTCGCTTTTCCATTTCCACGATAAATAGAGCTTCCGTCCGGGGCTTTAATTTCCATATACATGGATCCCTTCTCCGTTTCAAATTGAATCTGGAGAACATCTCCCTCTTTCAATTCCATAGTGTACAGATCCGTTCCTGTCATCGCTTTAATTTCCAGTTTATAGGCATCCTCATTCTTTATAACACTCCCGTTAAATGTTGGTACACAATACCATGCCACAAACGAACAGAAGGCAACGCAAAAAAACAAGACAACAGTAAAAGGTATCCACCATCTCTTTCGATATTTATTTCCATCCATATTTAATCTTTCTCCCTTTTTCTTATCTCGGTATCCGGAGCATTATCATCACATTGTTCTCAAGTTCGCCCACCAACAGCCACTTTTCTCTTTACGACTTTAGTCATAAAGTCTGTTTTCCCTGACAATCTTTTTGTAATTTTCTAGAGTCTCTTTCATGTCATCCTGCAAAAAATCATCCAGCACTTTTTGATCCGTTATATTTTCCCTAGCTATCTCAGGTATGATATTTTGAGCATAATCCAGTTTCTTGCCAATTTCGGCCTCCATATTCTTGGGATATGTAAACTCATCTGTATTACTTTGAAACAAATCCCGTATATTATCCATTTTTCCTTTCCTCCAGCCTGCCAACTCAATTCGCGGCTTTTGAAAAAAGTAATGGGAAGCACCGTACAGTACCACAATAGTTTTATCTTCTTCTATCTCTTTCAGCTTCTCATTCATATTGTAGAAAATCTGATTATCCCTAAAGTCGTCACTATAATTCGTGACAATGTTATTATCGATTTTCCAATAATCAATCAGACGGACAGGAATATCATGTTCCAATCCATAGCTGTATGCATAAATCATTTCAATCGGTCCATCAATAACATCATATTCTTCCAGCGATTCCTCTCTCGCCTCTATGAAAATATAGTCAGGATTGAGATTATTCAACAGACTTTCCAAATCCTTCAATGAGTAATCTTGCTCTCTGTTAAAGTGACCATTATGAAGCGTTCCTACCGTATATACTGTTTGTTCCTTTAATGTCGTATATTTGCTTACAAGATTCTCTTTATTCATTGAACCTTGCACAACATTATCATTGATGACCATTCCCGTAAAATCCACTTCGTTTGAAGGAAGCTTCTAATTTCCATAGTTAAGGCGGATACTCATACAAATTGCAAGTAATACAGAAACTACTGCAAGCATAGATCCAATAATTAGTATTTTTTTCTTCATCCTTATTTTCCTTGTATTATCTGTCAAGCTATTTCAGTGCTTGAAGAATCATCTCTTCCTATTAATTTGTCATCAGGTACTCATTTAGAATTATTATGAACGACTCTCTGCTAATTCACAACAGAGAGTCAGGTAAGATACATTTAGAGAATATGAAATGCACACATCTTAGTAAATACGCCTTAATACGGTGGTGTATATTACGTTTGCTCGCTCACAGTACAGACAGGAAACTACTACCGGAAGAACCAGCATAATAATTACATGATACGAAAGAATTGAATACATAAGTCCGGACATAAAAACCAGAAGCGATAGGACAATATATCTTATGAATTTTGAGCGTAAATGCAAAATATCATAGAACAAAGTCGGCAATAACAATATGACAGCTGACACAATAAGTGTCGGATACAAAGCAGAAGAAATTTTAAATACATGGAAAATGTTAAGCAGTATTGCAACAGTAGTTATCATAGTTAACGCCCTGCAGATAGCTGAAATTCGACGGTCTGAATCCTTTTCAAACTCCAAAATTAGATTATTGGCAAAATTTATCATCTGTATCACCTCTAATAATAACAGTCGTAAAATAGAAAGTTAAACCAATTGGGATTTATTTACTTGACGCATACAAAGGATTAGCTTCTCTTATCAATTCCGGATACGTCCTGCTCAGTTCATCAAACGCACCTCTGACTTCTTGCGGTATCTCTACATGAGCAATAAAATCTTTGCCTTTCGGTCCATAGCCATTTACATCATCTGATAATCTCGGAATCTCACCCATCAGAAGACTGATATATCTATTGATATCCCACATTCCCCAAATTTCTTCTTTATAAGTCAATGCAGAATTCTCAACGATATCTTTAGCCAAATATCCTTACAATTTGTCTGTGCCCGTTACTTTCTGCACTTGATCCACTGTACAGATTTTCTCAGTGCCTCGATCGTTTTCGTTTCCAGAACGCATCTGGCATTACACTTTTCTGCCATTTTCAATCGTTCCATTAAATCTATCTCGCCATCGCCCAAAGCCAGATGGTTCTTAGGCGGATTCTCTTTGCCGTCATGAATATGAAAATGTTTTAACGAACTCTCATGTTCTGCTATGAACGGAACATCCGTTTCCTTTACGGCTTTCGAATGTCCGATATCCCATGTCAGTACAAAGTACGGGCTACTAAGTAAATACTCTATCGCCTTTTTCTCATAATCCCGAAATCCATCAGTATTCTCAACAGCAATTTTGATATCCTCATCACCTATCCATTTCTCACAACACTCTCTGAAAATCCTGAAATAATCCATATATACATCAAAGTCTCTGTCATACATCTGTACCTTTTTGTCCGGAAGGGTAATATAAATCCCATGATGCATATGCATATTGATTGTTAATGGCTGATCCTGATTTCCATAAATATCTTTCAGCGGCACCATTTGTTTTGCCACATCTATTGTTCTCCTCGTTGTCTCCAGATACGCTTCTCTTACCAGCGGATTAAAATCTGCAATATTCAGATTCTCATCCAAATGGATTGTGTAATAAATCCCGTTTTCTACTGCTGTATGATAGAATTCCTCCCGGTTTTCCAGCTTATCAATCTGATACTCCGGGAAATTCATATTCAGTTCTATAAAATCAAGCCCCAGCTCCTTACAAAGCGAAATATTCTCGGCCAGTGTTTTATTCTCTATTAAGGTTGGCATACCATACTGCATCGTTTGTCTCCTTTCCGGCTATTATTTTCCTTCACAAATTCTATTTTTTTACCAGTTCACGAAAGATTGCATCTTTGTCATAGTTGTTTTCTACAAATCCCGGGATCTCTTTAATTGCTTTATAAAGGCTCACACTAAAGCCGGTCAGGATATTACCTATTTCCCGTTCGGAATACGGACATCCACCGGTTACAATAAGAGTAGCCAGACTGTGCACCACAAGCCACATATCACGGAAATAGCGGTCAGCCGTCATGTCATCAATATGATACATTTGCCGGAGGGATTCCCTTACCAGATTCTGGGAATGCTGCAGCGCATTCATTGCATTGCTGCCCGTATCTCCATTCGATGTCAGAAATAATAACCGATACAATTCCGGTGCTTCCTTGGCAAAGCGGATATACTGCATTCCGAAACCAAAGAACGGAATTGATTCACTAAGCCCTTCTTGCACATAACTGTCATACATTTTCTCAGCCGCAGCATAGACCTCCTGCTTCGCTTCATCAATCGTATGGAAACAGGTAAATACAGGCTGCGTGGAAACACCCAACTCAGCCGCCAATGCTTTTGCCGTAAGTGCATCAATTCCTTTTTCACGTACAACGCGAACCGCTGCTGCAATCATCTCTTCTCTCGTAAACTTGTTTCTTGGAGCCATTTTATCCTCTCCTCAATATAATTTATAGATACAAAGCAAAAATAGTCTACGATATATATTGTTCAATATATATCGTAGACTATTATATTCGCACAAGGATACATTGTCAACAGTCAATTCATTTTACTCTAATCCCTTCCGATAAAAGGCTAACAGGAAAAGTACAATAGCAACAAGCATGTTCGCAAGGAGGATTACAACATTTTCCATTTCTATTGTCACATCATTGATATTGTTAATCAACATACTGATCTGCTGGGAATATATGATTTTGGCAAACTTCACAATCTTTTCATTAAAAGTGGCAATCATAGGAAGAAAAGAAAATACCATCATAACCGGAATAGTTATAGAAGTGGCAGTCATCTGGTTTCTGCTAAAAACTCCAATGGCCGCTCCTACCAGAATGGACAGAAGGATACCTGCCGCCATAATGAGCAGGAATGCCACTAATTCTTTTCCTCTGTATTGTCCGCACAATGCAAAGACAACACTACCTGCCATACACATCAGCCAAAGGTAAGAACCAACCCCTAACAGATACTGCACAGGTTTCACATTGGACATCAACAAAGCCCTGAGCGTGTTCTTCTCTTTCTCCTCCGAAAGAATGGATGACATACAGGTAAGCGGTGCCATACCTACAAACATCACGGAAAACAGCTTTACAAAGAAATGCTCCGGCATATCCTGAAGCTTGATTGCATTTTCCATAATAAGTGCAAAAGCCGGGAACAGCACAAACTGGATCAAAATAGTTTTGTTTTTAAAGGTCTCATTTATTTGTTTCAAGAACACTGCACATATATTTCTCATCTTGCCAACTCCTCTCCGGTCAATTCCAGAAATACCGTCTCAAGATTCGGCTCACTGGAATGAATTGTTTCCACCAGATTATTTTTCATCAGTTCATATACCGTCTCATCTGAATGAGTGTCGGTAGGTATTTCCTTATCTGTTCCGTCCGTCAAATGAATCAACAGCTTTTTCTGGTGATTATATCGGCGGCAGACTTCCTGCGGACTTCCGTACTCTACAATTTTTCCTTTATGTAACAGCGCGACATGGTCACACAGCTTCTCAGCCTCTGCCATATTGTGAGTTGTAAGGAAAATTGTTTTTCCCTTTTTCTTTTCTGCAAGAATCAACTGCTGAATATCCTCCGAAGTTGCCGGGTCTAATCCACTGGTAGGTTCATCCAGAAACAGAACGGATGGATTGATCATAAAAACTCTGGCAAGCCGCAGACGATTCTTCATACCTTTAGAAAGATTGCCCGCTGCCGTTTTGCCGGCTGATCCCAAACCAACATCCGACAGAGCCGCCCGGATATCTTCCTCATCAAGTCTGTATATTCTGGCAAATACCTTAAGGTTGTCAAAACAACTCAGTCTTTCATAAACGCCAAAATTATCCATCATAATCCCAAAGCTGCTATAATCCGTACTTTTCAACTGTTGTGAGTTAATACCGTTAATTGCTGTTGTTCCGTGTTCACCCTTCAACTGTCCGGTCAGTATTTTAATAAGTGTTGTCTTGCCCGCACCGGATGGCCCAAGCAACCCAAATATTTCTCCTTCCTCTACATCGAGGTTTATATCATCTAAAACCGTTTTACTTCCAAAAGATTTAGATATGTTATTGATTTTTATTGCATCACGCATTCAGTTACCTCCTTCAAATGGATTGATTCCTAATTTTGCAATATATGTATCTATAGCCGGTCCGATAAAATCATTACCATTTTCCTGTTCATTGCTTGTCTTCTCATGGGTTCCCGCTTCCATAAGAGACGGCAGAAGGCTCATGTCTCCATTGGTAAATTCCATAAGAATGTTCCAGAACTCGGTAGCCAGTTCCTGTCCTTCCTCACTTTGCGGTGAAACTCCCTGCTTCATCAATTGAATTGCTTTCCGGTTTATCCTGCCGATACCCTCTATGATCTCTACTGCCCATTCTTTATCAGTATGCTTCCTGGCATGCTCCATCATCCGATCATCAAAATATTTTATGAGCCGGTAATTTTCATTCTTTATCTGCAAATTGACAATGATATCTGCATACTTTTTGAAATCAACAGTCTGCATCTGCAGCACTTCTTCCCGCAGCATTTCAATCTCATTTAATGTTTCCGAGAGTTTTGTTATCTGCTGCTTCAGCACCTCTGCCTGCTCCGTCAGCGCATCTGCCACATCGGAAGGTGTATCAAGAGAAAACAATCTCTTTTTAATATCTTCCAAAGAAAAACCTAAGGACTTTAAGGACATGATCTGATGAAGCCTGATAACATCCCTGTCCGTATAGAGTCTTCGTCCGCCTTCGCTTTCGGCTGATGGGGTAAGCAGTCCCTCCTTATCATAGTACTGTAGTGTCCGTACTGTAGTGTTCATCTTCCCGGCCAGTTGTCCCACTGTCATATATCCTTTGGGAATCGCCCTGTATTTTTCCATGTACTGTTTTCTCCTTGCATTTTTCATTATAATTCATTACGTTGCGTCATAAGCAAGCTTATTTTCACATAAAAAAAGGTTCGCCTGATAGCGAACCATATATATCTATCTTTCAGGAACCCAGATATACATTACGGAATGCGTTATAAGTCCGTTGCATGCCCTCCCGGAAATCCGTATAAGTCATGCCAAGCTCACGCCTGCTCTTCCCATTATCACAAAGTTCCGTCTCCTGTGCCGTAGCCGGAAAAGGTACCGGTACCCCCTGTGCCATTGCCACATCGACAGAGATCTCTATCTCCTGTAACGTCTTGGTTACTTCCGAATCTGCCACTTCCTTGAGGGTACGGAAGAAACTGTCATATGTGAGGATTTCATCCTGACACAGATTATAGGCCTGTCCATAGGTTTTCTCATTACCGATGCAGTTGAGAATTGCCTGTGCCGCATCTTTCACATAAACGAACTGAAACCTTCCATCTGTATCCGTAAAATGAGGAAGTACATGATTCTGCAGCATCAGTTGTATATAGGCTGCTTCTCTGGGTGCGTAATTGTAGGGTCCGTACAGAATCGCCGGACGAAGCACCGTGTATGCAATCTGCCTTTTACCACACTCTTTCCTGACTTCTTCCTCCAGGGCAACCTTGCCCGCGATATATGCGCCTGCTTCTCCCGGAAAAGAACGATACTCCAGAGCTGTCTCTTCCGTCTTGCTGTCGCCAATTCCACGCTGATATACATCCACCGTACTGATCAGGATATACTGCCCAATCTTGCCGGACAGATGCTCTAATGCAAACCGTATATCGCCCTGCTCATAAGCACAGAAATCCACTACTGCATCATAATCGTCCATACAGGCTTCCCATGTACTTCCCTCATGTCTGTCTCCCGTCACCTGCTTTACGCCGAAATTTTCCATGGAATAAGTACCGCGGTTTACCACGGTTATCTCATAGCTTCTGTCCGTTCCGCAAGACACATGATATTCATTGTCCGCATCGGTTTGCGTAGCCAGCATAACGAATACCCTGCCATAGAAATAGCTGCCGCCTAATACTAAGATTTTCATAGAACTACCATGCCCTCTCTTACCGATGAATTTGAAACTTACCAAATCATTCAGACTGATTCTTTTAAGATACCTTGTATGATCTTCTTCGTCCTCGGTAACCAGAACTGCACCATTGGTCCCGTCAGAAAAACGGCAATGATAGTTCCAACACCTACCGTACCACCCAGCAGATATCCCAACACAACGAAAAATAAGTCACACAGAATACGTACCCATCTGAATTGTAACCGTTTACACTTATCGGAAAGAATGATAGCCACCAGATCGTTGGGACCGGTACCGGCATTACTGTTAATCACCACTGACATCCCCAGCGACAGGATCACACATCCCGCTACCACACTGATAATCCTTACAGGCAGGATTGCTGCTGCATTAATATATCCACCAAACATCCATGTAAACAGATCAATGATGGGGCCGCCGCAGAAAGCACATACTACCGTTCCCGGCTTAATATATCCCTTTGTGGTAAGCAGCATGACCCCCATCAGAAGGATCAGTACGATCACATGCATGGTACCTACCGTTAACCCGAAGGTTCTGGCAAGCCCCTGTATAAACACGGTAAAAGTGTCTGTTCCCATCTCAGATAATAGAAATAATGCCACGCCCAGATGCGCGATCACAAGACCGATAAACAACACAATTAACGCTTTAATCCATTGTGTAATTGTACGATCAGATGTATTTGATGCAAATTGTTCTTTTGCCATATTATAGTTTTACTCCGTCTTAATTCTTAAAGCTGTGAATCGGCGCAGGTATTCTTCCTCCACGATTGACGAAGGCTTCACAGGAGAACTGATTAACGGGCATGATCGGCGCATACCCGAACAGGCCGCCAAATTCTACCTTATCTCCTATCGTTTTGCCGATAGCCGGAATGATACGCACTGCCGTAGTCTTCTGGTTAACCATACCAATTGCCATTTCATCTGCAATAATACCAGCAATGGTAGTATTCGGTGTATCCCCGGGAATGGCAATCATGTCAAGTCCAACCGAGCAGACACAGGTCATGGCTTCTAACTTCTCCAGTGTCAATGCACCGGCTACCACCGCATCGATCATACCCTGATCCTCACTGACCGGAATAAAAGCACCGCTTAAGCCACCTACATAAGAGGATGCCATCACACCACCCTTTTTAACCTGATCATTTAAGAGCGCAAGAGCTGCGGTCGTTCCCGGTGCTCCCGCATATTCCAAGCCAATCTCACATAAGATATCAGCCACACTGTCACCGATTGCCGGGGTAGGTGCCAAAGACAGATCCACGATACCGAAAGGAATTCCGAGCATCTTAGACGCCTCCTGTGCCACCAGCTGTCCCACTCTCGTTACCTTAAATGCTGTCTTCTTGATTGTCTCACATAATACTTCAAAGTTCTCGCCCCTGACCTTCTCTAATGCTGTCTTTACAACACCCGGACCGCTGACACCTACGTTGATGATGGCATCTGCCTCCGTCACGCCGTGGAATGCTCCTGCCATAAACGGATTGTCATCCGGTGCATTACAGAATACCACCAGCTTCATACAGTCCATACTGTCATTGTCCTTACTGATCAGTGCAGTATCCTTAATGATATCACCCATCAGGCGCACGGCATCCATGTTGATACCCGTCTTGGTGGAGCCCAGATTCACAGAACTGCATACACGCTCTGTCGCATGAAGCGCCTTAGGAATAGAACGAATCAAAAGCTCATCTGCCTTGGTCATACCCTTGGACACAAGCGCTGAATAACCGCCAATCAGATTGACGCCTACTTCTTTTGCTGCACGATCCATCGTCTGTGCCAGCGTTACGAAATCATCAGAGGTCTTACATGCTGATCCACCCACCAGTGCCATCGGTGTTACAGAGATTCGTTTATTTACGATAGGAATACCGTATTCTTTCTCAATATTCTGCCCTGTCTTAACCAGGTCTTTTGCTACCGTGGTAATTTTTCGGTAGACATTTTCATTGACCTTATTTAAGTCAGAATCGATACAATCTAACAGACTGATCCCCAGCGTGATCGTTCTCACATCCAGATTTTCCTTGGCAATCATTTCATTGGTCTCAGCCACTTCATATAAATTAATCATAGTAATAACCCATGCCTTTCTCTTAATTATCTCCACACATTAGATACGATGCATGGAATCAAAAATTTCTTCTTTCTGGCATTTGATGACAACACCGATATCCTCGCCCAGCTTGGCAAGTTCATCTACGATCACACCGAAATCCTTGCTGGTCTGGTTGGTGTCCACGATCATCATCATATTGAAGAAGCCCTGTACGATGGTCTGGGAAATATCCAGAATGTTGATGCTGTTATCTGCCAGATAAGTACACACTTTAGCGATAATCCCCACTGTATCTTTCCCAACTACTGTAATAATTGTCTTTTTCATGACTTTGATATCCTCCTATTTCCTTCTGTTATTTTAAACTATCCTTTATCTTACGGTAATGATATCCGATACTTCACTTCTCTTCGCCACATAAAGCGGAAAATCATTTCCATCATATTTTGTATCCGACATGGTTACTTCCACTCGCACCGACTCGTAAGCCAGCTCCGGCAGGTTATTCTCTTTGCTCAGATGTCCCAGTACAATCGCCTGCAGCTTATCATGTAACAGTCTGCTGAGCAGCTTGCCCGCGGACTCATTGGACAGATGTCCTCTCTCTCCCAGAATTCTCTGTTTCAGATAATAGGGATAAGGCCCCACCTGTAGCATATGCACATCATGATTGGCTTCCAGATACAGCACATCCAGATCCTTCAGGCACTCCACCGTGTAATCCGTATAACAACCCAAATCCGTTATGATACCGATCTTCTGCGACCCATGACTGATCCGGTAAGCTACCGGGTCTGCCGCATCATGAGAGGTATGCATAGGATAAAGTGACAAATCCTTAACAATACACTTTTCATCCGGCTTAATAATCTGAAAAAGCCCCTCATCTATCTCTCCCACCGAAGTGGTATTCCTGATTCCTTCGATGGTCCCCTGTGTTGCATAAATCGGTACGCCATATTTTCGTGAAAGTACTCCCAGGCCACTAATATGGTCTGCGTGTTCATGGGTAATAAAGATGCCGTCAATATCGCTCATCTTTAACCCCAGTTCCTTTAAACCTGCTTCCGTCCGCTTGCCGCTGATGCCCACATCTATCAGAAGATGGGTGGTGTCACTTCCCACATAGACACAGTTTCCGCTGCTTCCGCTGGCAATACTACATAATCTCATGTTCTCTTTACTTTTCTTTCTATATCTTTAATGCTTCCAGTATATTTCAATCACATCACCGCTGTGAATGCTCTCCATATACTGTGCTTCCCTGCCGTTTAAATTGGTTACAATACCGCTTCCCTTCGGTCTGGACAAATCAAAATCTATATATTGGAATACATCTACGAAGACATACTCACTCTTACCACTCATCTGTATCTCCTGACCGTTTACGGTAACATGAATGGATAAGGGTATATTTGTCTTCGTTTCTATTTCTACATTCTCCTGCGTTACTGCCTCACCGGATTCCTGCAATTCTTCCGTCTCCGGTTCTATCTGCTGTGCCGTCGGCTCATCACCAAATGTAACACCAACCGGCATTTCTTCTCGTTCCCGCTTCACATATGTACCATCATCCTCCGGCAGATCTGCATAGCTGACATCCTGGTCATACTTCTCCTTATCTGACAACTGCAATACTTCCATCGTCCAGATAACCGAGAAATTCTCATAGACCTTTGTATCCATATCTGCCAGCTTGTTGTTGACATAGATGTTCATCTCCTGATTGATAATCACATCCATAAATTCCGCAATCTGGCGAACGGTATAATAATTTAAGATCTCGATATTGTCATTTTCCTGAATACTGTAATAGCCGGACTGCAGATTACCGTTTACACAGGCAAATTTCGGCAGATCTACCTTCTTATCATTGACCTCTACCCTCATGGTAGTGCCGAATTCCGGCAGCTGGTTGATATCCAGCTGTGCTGCCGCTCCTGCTGTGGATTCTATTACCTTAATCTGGTCATTGGCATGGATTGGTGCATAGATGTCCGTCTCATTGCCATTTACGGTAATCACCGCAGCTTCGCCTAACTCTCCCCTTGTGATACGTGGCTTACCGTTCACAGAGTAATTCAGTTCCTTCCCCCTCTTCGGGAAAAGACCGTCATTGGGGAACTCAGCCTGCATTGCTGCATCCACCACTGCAACCTTATTATTATCATAGATTTTAATACGCTGCTCATTGAAATATACGAAGATAAAATTATTGCTCTGCTCATAGAAGCTTAGGCAAATACCGATGGGTGTTACCATCAGTGAGTCCCTGTGCGCATCCTGCTCCAGGAATTCTATATTCATCATCACTTCTTCCCCACGGACAGCCACTCTTTCCTTCTGGATATCCAGCTCCTTCGCCAAAGCCTGCGTATAACCGGGCAGTCTTCCACCGCCACCGACCACAAACACGGCACTGACAGATTTATCACCATTAAGTTCCCGAATCTTATCTGCCACCTGTCTGGTCATATTCTCGATCACAGGCGCGGTTATTTTCTCTACCTCTTCTGTCGTGATTGTCTGGGGCAGCCCCATAATATCCCGGTATTCAATCTGTTCTTTCACACCGGTTTCTCTTTTAATATGCTCTGCCGTAGCAAAATCCACCAGACAGTGCTTGGCAATGACCTCGGTCAGACTGTCTCCTGCAATGGGAATCATGCCATAGGCTATAATACTGCCATCCTTGGTAATGGAAATATCCGAGGTGCCGGCTCCGACATCTACCAGAGCTATATTCAACATACGGTACATCTCCGGAATGGCAACCCTGATCGCGGCAATAGGCTCCAGAGTCAGATTCACGACCTCCAGCCCGGCTACACCGACTGCCTTATACAAACCATCTACCACATCCTCCGGTAAAAAGGTAGCAATAATATCTGCACCGATTGTCTTAGCCTTATGTCCTTCCAGATTACCGATGGTATAGCCGTTCATATAATAACGTACCACAGAATATCCCACACAGTAGAATTTCAAATCCGTTTCATTGTCCTCGGAAAACTCGGCATATGCTTTCTCAACACCCATGGAATCCAGGGCATAAATGTCTTCTCCGCCAACCTCATGGTCACCCTCAAGCTCCTGATCCACCCTGACGGTTACAGTCTTCAACACACGACCGGCGGCCGCGATACAGACGTCCTTCAACTGCCGACCCAGCTTATCTTCCAGTTCACCTTTCACTTCACTGATGGTTTTACCAACCTTATAGATATCGTGAATCTGTCCATCCAGCATAGACCGGGTATCATGCTCTCTGATACTTTGTGCAACCACATAGAATTTCTCACCCACGCGATATCCCACAGTACCTACGATGCTTCTCGTTCCGATGTCCAGACCGAAGACTAATTGTCCCGGAAATTTCATTGCTTCTGACACAGTTCTTCCCCCAATTTCTTATCTAATTGCTCATATACTCTTTCTAATGAGCCACTGTTTTCTATCACATAATGACAATGCCCGTAAAACTCTTCCTCAGATAACTGCTCCCTGAGAATACTGTCAATCTTTTCATCCGTATATCCTCTGGAAGCTTTCAGCCGCTGTCGCCTTACTTCCTCCTCCGTATGGATATACCACAGCTCGTCTACAATTTCGGCATATCCATCCTCAATCAGAAGTGCCGCCTCTATGAAAAGATAATCCCGCCTTGCAGCTTCCTTTTCATCCCGTATAATCTGTAAAATGGCCTGCTTTACTGCCGGATGAATCATAGCATTCACTGCTTCCAGCAAACTCTTATCCGCAAAAACCCGGGCTGCCATCTTCTTCCTGTCAATCCTGCCGTCTTCCTGTAGGATTTCCCTGCCAAGCAGTGCCAGCAGCTGATCATAGCAATCCTGTCCCGGTTGTTCCAGCTCTTCTGCCAGCCGGTCAGCCATCAGTATGCGGCAGTTACAATGCTCCTTCAGATAGGAAAGTATCTCTGATTTACCGGCTCCTACGCCGCCCGTAATTCCTATAACCTTCATAACTTCTAGTTCCTTCTATTTGGCCTCATACCAGTTCTCCCCGGTATGCAGATCAATCTCTAACGTCACGGAAAGCTCTGCCGCATGCTGCATTTCTTCTGTCAGAATCTGACGCACCAGTTCTTCCTCTTCTGCCAGTGTCTCAATCAACAGTTCATCATGCACCTGCAGGATCAGTCTGGACTTCAAATTTTCCTTATGCAGTCTCTCCCACACATGGATCATGGCTAACTTCATAATATCTGCCGCAGTTCCCTGGATCGGCGAGTTCATAGCCACCCGTTCCCCGAAGGATCGCTGCATGAAATTACCGGATGACAGCTCCGGTATGGGACGCCTTCGCCCGTATAGAGTCGTTACATAGCCATTCTGCTTCGCATTCTCCACGGTCTTGTCTAAGAATTTCTTCACATCAGGATAGGTTTCAAAATACTGCTCAATATATTCCGCTGCCTCTTTCTTGGAGATACTTAAGTCCTGACTTAAGCCGAAAGAACTGATACCATATACGATACCGAAATTAACCGCCTTGGCGTTCCTGCGCTGTAGATCCGTAACCTCCTCAAAAGGTGTATGAAATACCTTGGAAGCGGTAATCCGATGAATGTCCTCATCCATCTGATATGCCTCAATCAGCTGCTTATCATCTGACATATGCGCCAGTACCCGCAGCTCAATCTGGGAATAATCCGCATCCATAAACAGATAGCCTTCCTGTGGCACAAATACCTTACGGATTCTTCTGCCAAGTTCCATCCTCATGGGGATATTCTGCAGATTCGGCTCGGTTGAACTGATACGTCCCGTTGCCGTAATAGTCTGATTAAAGGTGGAATGAATCCTGCCGGTCTTGTCAATGTAAGCTGCCAGACCGTCTGCGTAAGTGGACTTAAGCTTTGCAAGTCCCCTATATTCTAATATATCTGCCACAACCGGATATTCCGGCGCCAATTTCTCTAATACATCTGCCGCAGTGGAATACCCCGTTTTCGTCTTCTTGCCACCCTGTAATCCCATTTTCTCAAAAAGAACCTCACCAAGCTGCTTGGGGGAGTTCAGATTAAATTCACATCCGGCCTGTTCATAAATGGACTTCTCCAGCTCTACAATCCTGCCCTCCAATGCTGTGCCATAGACTTTCAGTTCATCCGGCTTCACTAATATGCCATACTGCTCCATATCAAAAAGCACTCTGGTAAGCGGCATCTCAATCTCATTCATAAGAGATAGCATCCCTTGCTCCTTAAGTTTCCCACGAAGCACCGGAGCCGCCATTAGGCATACATACGCACTAAAGCAGGCATATTCCGTAAATTCCTTCGGGGTCTTATCATAAGCTGCCGCATAGGATTCTTTGCCACAGACCTGACTCCGGTCAGGAATGGTAAGACCAAGATGTTCATTTGCAATATCTTCCACGGTATAGTCATTTTTCAATGGATTGAGCAGATAAGCCGCTAATAATATATCAAAATAATGCTCCTGCCGGTATGGCTGCAACACATCAGGACTTCCGTCCTCTGCCTGCCACATACTGTGATCTCCACAATGCTCTATAACATCATATATATTCTTAATATCAAAAGTGCTTAGTTTACATAACTTATCTCTATTCATTGCAGTCAGCTTGTCCGCCAGATAGGATGCCGTAACAAGCCCCTGACAGGGGATAAAGTATACCTTCTCTTCTCCCAGTGCCAGAGCAATTCCCATACAGGAATCAGCCTGCTTCCCATCCAGAAAGACAGCAAGACCGATTTCAAAGTCTCCTTGGGCCTTTTCTCCCTGGTTCCTGCACTCGGTAAAAAGAGCCTCCACATCGGTAAGCTCCGTAAGAGCCCGGAAATGTTCCGTCTGTTCATTTGCTACCGTCACATCCTTTTCAAAACGGGACAACAGATTCTTAAACTCCAGTTTCTTACATAATACATAAGCATCCTCTGTGTAGAAATTGCCGACTTTTGCCTGTTCAAAACCATATTCCAGTTCGGCATTCACATTGATGGTTGCTAATGTCTTGCTTAAATCAGCCAGTTCTTTATTGTTGATCAGAGATTCCTTGATGGCTTTCTTCGTAATCTCCTCTACATGCTCATAGATATTCTCCAGAGAACCGAACTGTACCATCAGCTCTGTGGCAGTCTTCTCTCCCACCCTGGGAACGCCCGGAATGTTATCGGCGGTATCTCCCATAAGTGCCTTCAAGTCGATAAACTGCAAAGGTGTTACCTGATACTTCGCCTGCACATCCTTTGCATAATAATCCTCTATCTCTGTCTTGCCGCCTCTGGTCTTGGGGATTCTGATCTTAATATGGTCAGAAGCAATTTGAAGAAGATCTCTGTCGCCCGATACAAGAGCAACCTCCATCCCTTCCTTCTCACCACGCTTGGCAATCGTACCTAAAATATCATCCGCTTCAAGCCCCGGCTTCTCCATGATACAGATCCCCATTGCCGTGAGCATCTGCTTCATAACCGGCACCTGCTCCCGCAACTCCTGGGGCATGGGTTTTCTGGTTCCCTTATATTCCTGATAAATCTCATGACGGAAAGTCGGTGCATGTACATCAAATGCCACCGTCAGATAATCCGGCTGCTCCTCCTCCAATATCTTAAACATGATATTTAAGAACCCATAGACAGCATTGGTATGCAGCCCCTGACTGTTAGTCAGATCCGGCACTCCATAAAATGCCCTGTTCAATATGCTGTGTCCATCTATCAATACAAGCTTCTGGCTCATGTATTCTTATACCTTCAACCTTCCAAATTTCTGTTTCCCTTTGCTTTGCTGTTGCTATGATCTGCTATAAACGAAACACAATACAAAGCGCAATAATAATATCAACTATAACTGCCACTTCCAGACAGAATAAAACATGTCTCAAGGTCCGGTTAATTTTGATTTTCTGCCGGGCACCTTCCATTTTCATAAGAAGCGCCTTCTGCAGGTTAAAGTCATCGCCTTCCTCAAGCTTCCCCATGCCTGCTGTCACCAGAAACTGGATCGTCAATTCTTCCTCGCACTCCGGGCAGTTTTCTATATGCTCTACAAACTCCGCCAGCTTTCTTCCCTCCAGCTCGTCCTGTAGAAAGTATGGTATTTTCTTCTCTGCTTCTTTACAGGTCATAATAATCCCGCTCTTCCTATAGACCATTCCTTATATGTGCCCACACAGAATTTATTATATACCATAGAATAGGCTTTTGAAAACCCTAAGCCATCATAAATTCTTTCTATTTTGCATCTTATTTCATACAAAAATCCCGGACACTTTCACTAAGAAAGCTCCGGGATTCTGTCAATTTCAACTCATTGTACTGCTGTTGCCACACCTTTGCCATTCACTTCATAATTGACACCGTCTACAGTAACTGTCACATTTTTCTGCAAAGCACCTGTCTCGTCATAATAATAAGTATTACCGTTAGGTCTTGTTACAAGCCCTGTCTGCATAACCGCATTCTCATCAAACCAATACTCCACACCCTGAATTGTTACATCCTCGCGCAGGGCATGTCCATCCTTAGTCGCCAGGAAATATCTTCCTGTCTCATCCTCAAACCAGCAGCCTTTCTGTACAAAACCGTTTTCATCCAGATGATACTTCCGGTCTTCCCAGCCAACCCAGCAGTTGCGCTGCATTCTGTAATTGGAATAGAACACCTTCTGATCACCACGGTCTGCAAAACCATCTGCAATGATAATAGAAGAATAATCCTTAAACTGATAATTCATATCCACTCTGGTCGGAATACCGGGCACACTGCCATGTGATGTATTCTGCCAGAAGGACGCTCCCTCATATTCCAGGGCATCCGCATATTGTGCCACCCATTTATCGTATCCAATATTACCAATCTTGTTCTGGAACATATTCTTATTAGAATATACTACCGGATAATATCCCTGTGCCTCGATCGTGGAACAGAAGGTATTGATAATCTCCTGCATCTGTGCCTGGGACAGATTTTTATGACAGGAATCCTCCACATCATACACGACCGGATAGCTGACCGTATAATTGCTGATCCACTGTAATAACAGTTCTGCTTCATTCTTCGCCTGCTCTGCATTCGTTGCATAAGAATACAGATAAACACCGGTCTTAATACCTGCCGCATTGGCACCCCGCATATTGGCATCAAAGTATGGATCAACACCGGAATTGGTACTGCCCGCCTTGATAAAGGCAAAGGTCACTCCCGAGGAAGGCACCTGGCTCCAGTCTATGGCCAGATTATGCTTGGACACATCAATTCCTCTTGCAATGGAGCTTCCTGCCCCGATAGCCAGTGCCTGCTGTACCGGCACAAATGCAAGTATGCCTGCCATACCAAATGCTGCTACGGTTCTTCCTAATCTTGTTAATTTTTTCTGATTCTTCATATGTATTTCTATCTGCCTGATATAGGCAAATCTTTCCTTTCTACTTTTGTGTTGTTAT
>JALETS010000110.1 GCA_022781395.1 Lachnospiraceae bacterium
GAACCGGCAATATCCTTCGCCCATTCCTTATCATTCGTAAAAAGATAAAACCGACAGGCAGGATATTGCTTTTTCATCTGCTCCATAGCTTTATGATAATAAGCTTCCGTACAAATATTCCCGAACAAAGCCTGATTCTCCGGGGTCAGATAATCTCCTCTGCGGATATGCACACTGACAGACTCCGTAGAATTGATTGCCTGCAAATAATTGTCTATAGGTACAGGAACCGTGTCAGGCATATTTGCATTCTCTCTATTCCTTACATATGACAACAGCCGGTCAATATTATAGGCCGACCGGACCTGCTCCTTTACCGACCGGAAATACTTCTCCGTCTGCCAGTATCCTTCCAGATAGATATCATCCCAGGTCAAAACATCCGGATGAAATAATTTGTCCTCCTCAAAATAGGACTTTCTCTTCCGTCCGCAGAGTTTTCTGCGTACTCTGTGCCAGGGAAGCATGGAAGCATCCAGCATTTTCTCTATTTCCTTGGCAGACGCCTTTTCATAAGTAATGCCAAAAGGTGCCAGTGCCGGAATACGCTGCCTATCCTGCTCAAATCCCGACACATCATCTATTTTTACGTCTTTGCCAAGACTTTTCAATTGCAGATACAGGGCATACTGGAACATCTGATTGCCCAATCCGCCCGCCAACTGTATAATTATCATTCCGATCCTCTTACTATTCGCCTTAGCATGGTTTTCACTGCCGCCTTGCAGGGAATCACTACCGACTGCTCCCATTTTACTTTGCGCCAATAGCGCGCCGGAGACTTTAAGAAAAGCTTAGCCTTTCTGAGATCCCTTGGATCTGCCACCGGGCAGGTGAATACAAGCTCAATGCGCTCCCTGTCTTTATGGATAATATCTGTTATTTTTTGCAGATATTCGTCGCCATCAGGAAGTTTCCGTTCCTTTAACTGATTGAAGAAAAGCAATAATCTCTTATAAAAAAAATAATCATGAATATCTGCCAGATCCTGTCTTCCCAAATCCACCAGGAATTGGGTCTTCTCCCTGTAAGCAGGAATCTGATCCGTAAAAGTACGCGGATTAATCTGTGTATTCATGATGCTTCCCTCTCTGTCTATTATATAATTATAATAGGCAGTGTCAAGGTAAATGCAACGCTTGGCGCGGCTCAAAGCCATAGTTGCAAACATAATATCTTCATACCATTTTCCCACAGGGAAGGACACATCCGTTAGGATTTCTCTTCTATACAATTTATTCCATGCAGCATTCTGGATGGCAAACTCTTCCACCTCTTCCACATAATACTGTAAAGCTTCCTGATCCTCAAAAAGAATGGCCCTGTCTACGGAAGCATCTTCCGTATGTGTTTTGTGCACCTGTCTGTAACGACAGATCGCAATATCCGCGTTCTGTTCCAAAAGCGCGCTAAGCATTTTCTCATACATATCAGGATCGATCCAGTCATCTCCATCCACAAAACCGATATACTGCCCCTTTGCCTGCGCAATTCCTACATTTCTGGCTTCTGCGGGACCGCCGTTTGCTTTGTGTATGACATGCACGCGATTATCCTCTTGCATGAGCCTGTCGCAGATAGCACCGGTCTGATCTGTAGAACCATCATCCACTACAATAATTTCCAGATTACGATAGGTCTGACGGCAAATTGACTGTATCCCTCGCTCGATATAGGCTTCTATATTATAGGCAGCTACGATAACAGATAGTAACGCTGTCTGATTCTCTTCCCGAATCGCTGCCTGCTGATAATGCTCTATTATTCTCATATTCTGTTCCCTTTAAATCTGCTCCCCTTATAATGCCACTACCTAATGTACATGTTTATTAAATCATGTTTTAACATTGTTTGCGTTATTTTATTGTGTGTCCGTTACTATTATCTCCCGGAAAACTGCATCCACTGTTGGAACATCAGAATATACCATATCTGTACACGCCAGATGTCCTTCTCCACATAGTCCGTCCATAGTCTCCAGACCACATCCGCATCCAGAATGCCCTGCCTGTCCAGTATATTCCTGTCAATCAGACTCTCCGCCCATGCACGAAGTTCCGTCTCCTTCAGCCATTTATGCAAGGGAATACTGAATCCGGTCTTGGGACGTTCCATCAATTCCCTGGGTACATACCGATATAGTATGTCACGCAGGATTTTCTTCGTTACGCCATCCCCGTTCCGATAGGAAAGCGGAAGCGTCCATGCAAATTCTACCACATCTCTGTCCAGCATCGGTACTCTTGTTTCCAAAGATACAGACATGGCGGTCCGGTCTACCTTATTCAGAATATCATCCGGATGATACATCATAAGATCCATCAGCATCAGATTATGCTGCGGTTCTTTTAGTAATGAATGAGGATAGGTATCCATAATCGTCTGACATCCTTCTGTTTTTCGGATATCTCTCCTTACAATCTGAAATCCCTCACCGATCTCCGAACGTAAATACATATCTTCTATGCCCTTTGCTCCCAGCAGTCTTGCTTTCGTAGCCAAAGCCCCATGTTGCCGTGCGCTTACCGCTCCCAGAAGTGCGCTTGCCGGTTTTCGCATCCAATAAGGAATCCTTCTCGTCTGATCCCAGATACGACTGATGGACCGGTAGGTGCCATAACCACAGAAAAGCTCATCACCGCCATCGCCACTTAACGACACCGTCACATGCTCCCTTGTCATCTTACTTACCAGATAGGTTGGAATCTGGGAGGAATCTGCAAAGGGTTCTCCAAACATTCCGGGCAGTTTCGGAATCACATCCTTCGCATCCTGTTCCGTAATATACAATTCCGTATGCTCCGTCCCCAAAATTTTTGCAGTCTGTGCGGCTATCTCTGCCTCATTAAATTCCGGGTCCCACATACCGATTGTAAAGCTTCTTACCTTATGCCGGCTCAATGATTGCATCAGAGCCACCACTGTACTACTGTCAATGCCTGCCGAGAGGAACGCGCCAACCGGCACATCTGCCATCATCTGGTCACGGATGGCCTCCTTTAACAGTCTCTCCAATTCCTCAGCAGCTTCCTCTTCACTTCCCGTAAAGAGATGATCCTGCCCGTATACCGCTGTTTCCTGCATAGACCAGTAGGTTTTTATTGTATATTTATTAAATGGAGATTTAATTTCCAGTATTTTCCCAGGCTCCAGTTTCCATACATTCTCATAGACAGAGTAGGGTGCCGGAATGTAACCATACCTGAAATAGTTCTCTAAAACCGCGGTATTGATAGGATTGTTGAACTTTTCCAAAGCGGCAACAGAGTTCAGATCCGAAGCAAATACAAAACGCTCCCTACCCTCATCGCCTGCCACAAATCCATAATACAACGGTTTCTCTCCCACCCGGTCACGGGCAAGTGATAACATCTGTTTTTCTTTATCATAAAGGGCAATTGCAAACATCCCCTTGGCCATTCTTAAGGTCTGCTCCAGCCCATATGCAGAAACTGCTTCCAAGAGAACCTCCGTATCGGATGTTCCCTTAAAAGCAGTCACTTTATTTTCCCGCAACAGTTTTTCTTTAATCTTAGCGTAATTATAAATCTCCCCATTATAGGCAATCACATATCTGCCATCATGGGATTCCATAGGCTGCGCACCGGAAGGTGTCAGGTCAACAATCGCAAGCCTTCTGTGTCCAAAAACCACAGTATGCTCATCATTGCTCCAGATACCGGACGCATCGGGACCACGATAGTACATTTTTTCATTCATCCGCTCGATATCCTGTTTCCAATGTTCACCACCATTACAAAATCCGGCAATTCCACACATCTTCTAATCCAAACCTTTCTGCAACTGACCATCCCGCAAAGTGCGTTCTTCTTTTCCGGTTCAGTTTCTACTCTTCTTCCCCGATTTCGGCATAATCTTCATTTAAGATCCGCTCACGAATCGTCTCTCCGGCTGTTTCCATCTCTGTCTTCCAATCTTCATAGGACTGGTCCCAGGATGCATAAACAGCGTTTCCACGCTTATCTGTAAAGCTGTAATGTTCTAAAAGATATTGTTCCAGAAAATCCGTACATTTCTCTGCCCCTACTGCATTGGTGTGGCTTCCGTAATCCGCATAATCTTCCTCAAAAGCAATGCCGATATCCTCATAATGCTCATTCATATTTAAAAACGGATATCCATAAGACTTCACAATTTCTTCCATATAGCGGAACATCTGCTGTTCCTCCGCCGATAAACCATACGGCGACACAATAAATAACGCATCCTGTTCCATGTCATCCAGCATGGTAAGCAGATCACGTAGATATGCTTCCTGCTCTTCGGGAATGGGCTGTACTCCCTCAACATCCACACAATCCGGCATCGGCTGTGGTCCCACTTCATCCCGGAAGGTATATCCCTTATATGGACTCTTCTTATGATAAAACATATTGCCCCACTCGGAAGGCAGTGCCAGCATCTTCCAATTTGTATGATATTTCATAATATCCACATAATAAGGGAGCATGCTCTCCACCTCATCCTTCGGTACCAACGCTTTAACCGTTTTCGCCCGTTGCATGGAATAGGTCATATTATCCGTAACGCCCCTTGTATATGCCATATTAGACCGCAAGTCTGCATCTGCAATGGTATACATACGCATCTCAAAAATATACAGTTCGGGTGACTGAGACTTCTCCGCCTCTTCTACCAGGTACTTCATCGCGGCCGGACGCTGCATGTTGGACGCCAACGGATACATCGCGATTCCCGTCTCTCCCCACAGTTTCGGCGCTACATAATAAGGAAAAACAGGACTGGAACCAATCATTACAATATCCAGCGTATTATTTTTCTCGGCATAGAATCCGGAAAACCGGTCTTTGACTTCACCGTTGGTTCTTAGCATATAAGAGACGGGGATAAGCAGCATTAAGAAGATACCGATAAAGGCAATGATCTGTATGGCAGTCTTTACCTTCTGCTTTCTGTTCATGAACCCGCTCCTTTCCCTTTTTTGTTCATAATTCTATCAAAATATTCCTGCCACAACCGATTGACCCGTCCGGGTGCCAGTCTCTCCTGTATTCGGGCTGCTTCCCTGCCAAGCTTATCCAGATACACCGGATCACCAAGCAGTTTGTCCATGGCCTGCTCCAATGCTTTCTGATCACCGGCCGGAATAATCAGTCCGTTTACACCGTCCTCCATCAATTCTACCGTCCCGCCACTGGGCACATCCGTAGAAATGACTCCCAGTCCTGTTGCTAAAGCCTCGATCAAAGCATTGGAAACACCTTCGGAATAAGATGTAAGAAGGAATACAGATGCTTTCTCTATTCCGGCTGCCACATCCTGAATCATACCGGGCAGGAATACCCGATCCCCTATACCCAGCTGTCCGGCCAGTTCTTCTAAATAAGAATGCAGCTCTCCGTCGCCGTAAATTGTTAAAGTATATTCCGGATATTTATCCGCCAGACTCGCAAATGCCCGAATCATCATCTCGTGGTTCTTATTGGCATCCATACGGCCCACAGCGACAATCCTCTTCTCCCGTACGCCTTCATATCTTGGTTTCATAAAATCCGGATTGAGAGAATTCGGTAATACAACTGCCTTTTTCTGTATTTTCTTATTGAAAAAGTATCTGGAACGTTCTGTCTGTAACACAATACCGTCCGCATGAGGAAATAATAGATTGGCGAGCATCCTCATGAAACGGTTTGGATACTCTTCTCCTGCTTCTCCAACCACCGAAACCACCGGTCTGGTTTTGGTAAACATGGTTGTAACCACTGCCATAAAATTATTCTTCCCGATACAGGACAACACCAGATCCGGCTGCTCGGTTTTCCAGATATGATGTAATTTCTTAACTCTGCTATAGAAATTAGCTATACGGCCGTTATTTAATTCTTCCTGTGTAATATCAGAGATAACACGTTTGATTCCCTTTGGCAATTCATATTCATTCTCTTTCTGATACTGAGTTACCATCGTAACCTGATATCCTTCCTGTAGGAAATACTCTGCCAGATTTACAAATACTCTTTCTGCTCCGCCTTTGTACAGAGAACCAATATAAAAAGCTATGTGTTTTCTCTTTTTATAATTTTCCATATTTTTGAATTATTTCCTTCATTCCACATGTTTTTATTTATGATTTTTAGATTTGTCCTGCATTTTTCCTGCAAATTCCTTCTTATTTATCGAGAAAATTAAATTATCCTTTATATTTCTTCTTTCATTTCTTTTGATCTTTTATGCCATTTCTGTCATTTTCCCTGCATTTAGCATCAGAATATAGATATATTTTTTACCACAGCATAAAATATCAAACGCTATTTTATGCTCTGTGATACGCTTCATACCACTGCTGGAATACAAAGAATGACCAGGACAATTTAGAATAATTTGCTCCCGTTGCAGGTCCCGCATCTCCTGTTACAACATACTTTTGAATCATATCAGAAACATATGCCGCATCAAATATATTTTGCTTTTTCAGGTATTCGTAACTGCTGTAATCTAATAATTGTTCCTTCAACGGTCCCCGGAGCCACTTATCAAGCGGCACACCGAAACCAACCTTAGGGCGATCCAACAGCTCCTTCGGAATATAATCATAAGCAATATCTTTCAGAATATGTTTCTTATCTCCACCTGCATATTTATACTGATGGGGAATCCGATAAGAAAATTCCATAACTTTCGCATCAAGAATAGGACATCTGCATTCCAATGAATATTTCATAGAAGCGCGATCCACTTTACATAGAATGTCTCCCGGCAGATAAGTATCCATGTCTAGCAGCATCCTTCTGATCTGCCAGTTATCCACACCATACCGGCTCTCAACAAGATAATGAACCGGCAGCGCTTCACCCTTCGGCAGTTCTCCCACCATAGCTCTGGCTTTCACGATATAATTACCGGCACCAAACTGGGTTTTGCTCTCCTTCTCTCTGTTTCCTGCAATCACACGTACCCGGAACGGCAGCTTGTCCTCAATATGTGCCTGTTTCAAACCCGGCAACTGACAGATGCCATGCACCATTCCGCCTAAAACATCCAGTTTCTGAGCCTGTGCCACATTTTCATAGATATTATAACCACAGAAGAATTCATCGCCCCCATCTCCCGATAAGGCTACCGTCACATGCTCTCTGGCCAGCTTCGACACCATCATTGTCGCAATCTGGGAACTGTCTGCAAAGGGTTCGTCATAATATTTCGGAATACTGTCTACCAGTTCAAACATATCCTGTTCATCAATATATAATTCCGTATGATTAGTTCCCAAATGATCTGCTACCGCCCCGGCATACTTTGCTTCATTATACTTTTCCTCATGAAAACCGATGGAAAAGGTTTTAACCGGCTCTGTAGAATGTTCCTGCGCAATGGCTGTAATCAGAGAAGAATCATAGCCACCGCTTAAGAAAGAACCTAACGGTACATCCGCAATCATTCTTGCGGCCACCGCCTGCTTTAACAAGTCCTTCAACTGCTCCTTGGCTTCCTCATAGCTGCCTACCGGATTGGTCTGAGCTTTCTCATAAGCCTCTTTGACATCCCAATATTTCCATACCTTAATCTGACCCTTGCTAAACCTGAGAATCGCGCCCGGTTCCAGCTTAAACACATTCCGATAAATGCTCTCCGGTGCATTAATATACTGTTGGAACAGATAGCGGGATAACACACCCTTCGCAATCTCCCCATGAAATCCCGGACACTTCATAATCGGTTTCAGCTCCGAAGCAAACACCAGATTCTGATCTTCGTACCAATAATAAAGGGGCTTCTTACCGATACGGTCCCTGACCAGATAGACTTCCTGTGTCTCTCTGTCATACAAAGCAATGGCAAACATACCATTGAACCGTTCAATGCACGAAATCCCCCATTTTAAATATGCGGCAATGATCACTTCCGTATCACAGTTAGACCGGAAATGATAATCCGCCAGTTCCTTCTTTAACTCCTGAAAATTGTAAATTTCTCCATTATAAACGACAGAAATGCGTTTGTTATCGGAATGCATGGGCTGATGTCCCAGCATAGACAGATCCATGATGGAAAGTCTTCTCTGTGCAAACCCGATCCGGTAACCATCCGAAGCAGGATAAATCTCTTCCCCGCTGTCATTAGGTCCTCTGTGATACATCGTATCATTCATTTCCTTCAGTTGTTCTGCTGTAATATTCTTCTTACTGATGTATCCGCATATTCCGCACATAATAATAACCGGACCTTTCTTTTAGACTGCAAATTCCTCTCACTTTTCATGCCACAACATTTAAAATACAATACCGGCTCAAATGTACCGTTTCTGACTACCGGACATCCTTAGCCATAAAATAGTCCTTATACTCTCCGAAATCTTTACATTCATTGTCTACGGATTCCACTAATTCGATATATTTTTCCTGTAACAATGATTTATAGTTATCGAAATTGTCATACCCTTTCTTGCACCATGCAAAAGGATGGGTCAAAATCTGAACTTTATCGTATCCGGTAATATTAGCTTCATCCGGATATCCATAACGCCAGATATGATTGGCATCAGACATATACTTCACTTTCAGTTCGGTATCCTCTGTAATCTGATCTGCAAAAGTAAAGAAGTCATCCTGATAAGCATTCAGAATACCATCCAGCTTAATATTCTCTCTAAGCACATCTTTAGAAGGTCTGTGCACGGAGAATTCGGTAATCTCAAAGCCGAACATCTCACTTAAGATTTCCATCTCCATCTTAATGCGCTTACGGATCTGCTGCATATCCGTCATGCCATTCAATGCAAAATGAAGGCCGATATGCTGTCCTCTCTCATGCATATCCTTGATCATATCCATATTTCTTCTGGATAAAATATTGTAGGAATTATTCGTCCACTGGAAGAAATATGTTGAAATAAAATCCATGCTCTGCTCTACTTTGGCAAGCTGATAAGCTCTGTCTACGCTGTATTCCACATCATGACGCATGATGATGAACTTGTCCTTATGTAAGGCATCCGCATAACCGCATTGTCTGCCTGTGGATTTTATGATTCTGATAATCTCTCTATAATCGTCAAATGAAAACATGTTTTGTCCTCTCTTCCTAAGTTATATAAGTAATTGCGAACTGTCACTATATTTGAATGAGTTGTGCAAATTAACATATTCATAAGCAAGGTACTTTGAAGCCGTCGGTACTTAGGTGCTGTATTTTAGCACCTTATGTACCGCTACGAGCTGAAAGTAGCGAGAGCGTGCCTGCGTTGAATTGTTAATTTCGCACAACGATGCAAAACTAATCCAAATTTTGCAATCAACTATGATATTTCCATTATACATGATATCCGCAAATATTTAACCCAAAATATTATGAATTATTTAGTGCACAATTCCTCGATATAGTCTCTCCATTGTTCGTAAACAGCTTCTCCATTCGCTTTGTCAGCTATCTTACGTGCCTCTCTGCCCAGTTTTTCCGCAAAGGGTCTGTCTTCAATCAGACGGTTGATACCATCCTCCAACGCTTTCTGATCCTTGATCGGAATTAAAAGTCCGTCTACTTCATTGGTCATAATGGTACGTGGACCACCGCAGGGACAGTCTGTCGCTACAATGGGAAGTCCCAGTGCCATGGCTTCCATCAGCGCATTGGGAAGTCCTTCCCAATCGGAGGAAAAGGCAAACAGTGCTGCATCCGCCATATCCTTTTCCAAGCTGTCACTGGCTCCCATCAGATGAACATAATTCTGGGCATGGTTCTCCTCAATGATCTGTTCCAGAATTTCCTTCGTTCCATCAAAAGAATCTCCCCCATAAATTTTCAGATCATAATCCGGGTGCTTCTTATGCACCTCCACAAAAGCCCTGATCAGCATAGGCTGATTCTTAAAGTCTACCAGCCGTCCGGATTGTACAACAGTCTTATTCCTATGTTCCGGCTCCGGCACTCCGATATATTTTGGATTAATCGGATTTAAAATAATCCGCGAATTCTTCTGCAGTCTGGGCGCAAAGAATTCTTTCGCACCCTCCGTCTGGAACACACAACCATCCGCTCTCGGAAACAGGATCGGAATCTGTATCTTATCAGACAATTCTTCATAATGTCCCACCGGATCGGTCCGAATAGAGATCAGGACAGGGATCTTCATAAAATAAGCTGCCATCAATCCACGGTAAAGCGCCCGTCTGGCAAAAGGAATCAGAATATCCGGCTTTTCTTTTTTCAGAAATTCTTTCAGATATTTCACACGCAGATAAAATTGAACAAGGCGATGTTTCTTCTCATCGCCCTCCTTTAGTCCCACGTGTACACGCCGCACTCTCTCATCCGTCTGAAATTCATTCTCGCCATACCATTCTGTGGCAATGATGACTTCATAGCCATTTGCCGCGAACTGATTTGCCAGATTGGTAACAACGCGCTCTGCACCGCCCTGCTCCAGACAATTTAAATGAAATGCAATCTTCCGCATCATAATATATGATTTCCTCCGGTTATACCGATATTTTCTCCCGTAATCGCTGCGGCCTCCTCAGAAAGCAGCAATTTCATCATAGGCAGAATATCTTCCTTCTGCAAAAGCCTCTGCAGCGGTCCTGCCGTACGCTGCTGTTCCACAATCAATTCCGGCACATCTTTCAGGAACTTCGTCTCAATCATCTGCGGAGAAATCCCGTTGACCGTAATGCCTTTCGAGGCATACTCTGCTGCCACATCCTTCATCAGTCCAAGGAGAGCATATTTGGCAGTCACATAAGGCGCTGCAAATTTCGGATCAGGAATCTGTACATAAGCCGACAGCATTAGCAGAATCCTTCCAAACTTCTGTTTCTGCATCTCAGGCAGGAATGCCTTCAATATTTCCACGACACTGTATACAGATACCTGCATCATCAATTCATAATCTTCCATCCGGCTTTTATGGAATTTCACACTCCGGGTAGCAGGGGAGACCAGATGCAGAATGTGTGTAGGCACAAGATTCTGTTCCTTAATTTGGGCAATAAACTGCTGCACATCTTCCTTACAGGAGAAATCCGACTGTACCGGCACAATCCTGTCTCCATATGTCCTGCACAATTCCATAAAGCATTCATTCTCATGATGATAGTGCGCTATTATCCTACTGTATTCTTCTGCATTTTCTGTGATATATGCCATCCCCAGATCCGAGGAGGCACCGGTAATTAAAATAATTTTTTCCATCAGTCTCACTGATCCAGCACTTTGATCTGCATGGTTCCTTTCACGACTTTCTCACCCTTCCGGTTCTTAATGAGCAGATTCAGGATCAGCATACGATATGCATCCTCCTTCTCCTTCACGGTACCGGACACCGTCAACATGTCACCCACATATACAGGACGCAGGAACTTGGTTTCCACACTGTGGATCAGGCTGTACCTGCCCGGCAGATATACTCCGGCCAGCGTTGAGAAAAAGGAAGCTGTCAGCATACCATAGACCACTTTATCAACATACTGCCTGGTGGCCGCGTATGCGGCATCCCGGTGAAGTGGGTTCACGTCTCCGGTGATCTGTAAGAACTGCTCCATCATCTCTTCTGACACAGTTACCTGAAAAGATTCTTCCTGTCCTATTGTTATCTCATCGTAGGTGTACTCATTCATTTAGGCATCCGCTCCAGAATAATATCTACCATCTCGCCAACGTTCTTCATCTCATTGGCTTCACCCACCGTAAATTTCACATTAAATTTCTTCTCTACGGCAATCACCAGATTGATATGCTCAAAGCTGTCCCAATCCTCGATATCATTGGCAGTGGTCTCATCATGCACCTCAATGGTGTCATCATCAAATACATTTTGAAATACTTCATTCAGATTCTCATATACTTCTTCTCTTGTCATACTTTCCTCCATATTTTCACGTTACAGTCAGTTTTCCTCATTAACTGAAATCACGTGATTTTTCTTTTGATAACCATTTGTCAGAGACAGACTCCATTCCGTATTCCCCTGACTGTCTTCTTTTATTTTATCAAATCCCTGCAAAGAATAAAACTCTTTTACCATGTTGTTTTTGGCCGTTGGATAATAATAACCGCGAATTTCCTCTATTCCGGCATCAACGGCTGTCTGCGCCAACGTATCCATCATCGCATATTCCATATCTCTTTTCAAGACACGACAGCTCATGATCCACAGATCAATGTGCAGCGCCGTTTCTTCTTTATGTCCGATTACCACGGAAATGACTCCGTTATCGCCGAATTTATCCTCAAGCCTGCCATACAGGGTAATATAATCCCCGTCTGCCGCCAATGTCTCAATCTCTGCCTGACTGTAACGCCTGGTCGTCAGATTGAACTGATTGCTCTTATTCGTCAGCTGTGCGATACGTGCCATATAAACCGGTGCAAAAGGTTTTATTTCTGCCTTCATATGTAACGCTTTCAGATAGTCCTCATAATTCTCGAAGGCTGCCTCCTCCTGTGCCCTTTTTGCATTCTCCTGATACATGGCAGTCCGTTTCCTGTCATCCTCCGACAGATTGGTTACCTCAAAGAAACCGGAGCGATCAATGGTTTTCGCATAATAAGCCGGTTCTATCGGCATTTCCGGCACTGCAGCACCGGGCACCTGACTCCTGACAATCTCCCGTTCCGCCGGATTATCGTCCACAAAAACCATGCTGTCCGGCATCAGATTTAATTCTTTGGCAATCTGCATAAGGTTCCTGTCTTTCGGCTCCCAGTTCGCTTTGATATTAATAAAATCATCCGGTCGAAGCACACCTGCCGGATGATTCAGACCGGCTATGGCATTCTCATAATCATTCTTGGAATCAATGTTAAGAAGCACTCCGAAGTCCTTATATTCTTTCAGGTACTCCTGGAAAGCACAGTAAACCTGACCGGCAGAGGTTTCATGGCCAAGAACCAGATTCTCCACGCCATCATCTCCTACAATACCGCCCCATAAGGTGTTATCGAGATCCAGTACGAAGGCCTTCTTATTCTTACCGTAGACAGATTTGATAATCTTAGCCAGACTGAATGCAAAGTCAGGAATCGCCGGAACACATACCGCATATTTATAGCTGTGCCAGTAGAACGGATCAGACCATTGCTCCAGTCCGTACTGTGCCGACAGATAATTAATATCATGAATATAGAAATTTCCCGTCTTCTGTGCATATTCATAAAATAAAAGATTCAGTCTGGTTATAAAGTTCACTTTGCCATGGATATCGCTGGCATCCTTATTCCCCATCATACGGTAATACGGATATTCAAAATTATTCTGAATGATCACACAGTGATATACGTCCGCCAGACGTTTCCACATCTTCTCATATTTTCCATACTCCTTTCGGAGCAGTTCCTCCACAGCCTCGGCAGAATCACCCAAAGACGGAAAATCCGTAATGTTTCTGAAGGTCGTATGCATGAAAATAACATCCGGCGCAAACGACTCCAGTTCCGGATTAGGGAACATGGCATCCTGATAATACTGATTAAATTCCGATTCATAGAATTCCGGTTTGATTCCGTAATTCAACAGGAAAAGCTCCAGCATCAGCTTAATGTCCCTGGTGGTAGAACCTCCTAAGATTGCTATTTTCTTATGAAGACAGCTCTTCTCATCCAGCTGCGCCAACAGTTGTTTCCTGATCTTCTTTTTGTTCTGATATAAATCTTCACTGTTAAAAGGATATTCCAATTCCCGCATATTTCTTATCTCTCCTTATACCGGCTGTATCTTTAGACTCAGCTTATTCAATCCCTTTCAAATTCTCAATGACTTCCTCCGCATTTGCTGCTGTCACATATCTGCCAAAGCCCTGCGCCCGTAAAGACTGCAAAGCCTCTCCATTGCCTTCCCCTTTCATAACCTGTATCATCAGGTCACCTACATTCTGCCTGTAATGACTGATATCATGGAAATTAGCCATATCTGTTGTAATATCGTTATAACCGCAGAAGCAGTAATAATCGGTAATCCCGGCAAGCTCCTTCAGGAAATCCAGATATCCTTGTTCTACCGCCTCATCAAAACGTCTCTCATACTCCGGATTGACAAATACGATCAACTCGATTTCATTGGTATCACAAAAATTATTCAGCTCTCTGATATCCTCAATCGCACCTTCACCGTACCATGCAAAATAGTTGGGCCATTCTTCCAATTCCAGGCTTTCTGCCGTCAAATCCGTATCCAGATAATAGTTGCCGGTAGAATACAGTCTCTCCCGGAAGCCCGGTTCCTCTCCTGTATAGGCGACCATTGTCTCCAACGACTGCAAAGCAACCGAAGGATCCAGATAATCCGCCAGGAACGCTATCTCCGGCTCCTGCGCCCGAAAAGGTCGCCGGATCAACTGGTCATCATGAATCGCCGGATCTACGAAACAGGTTACATCATCAATTCCGAGATAAACTGTTTTCACATCGACCCCTGCTGCCACGAAAGCCTTGAGATTCTCATAATGTTCTGCCGGAAGTCCTTCTGAATAATACATATTATAACAGGTATCCCCGATCCCGGAAGCATCAATAGAGCCCACCCTGGAATTACCAAAGATAAATGTATCATATTGTTCAGGATGATGCAGTACATATTGGGTTTTCACATAATTCTTATTCGGCTCTACGCCGTTGTCCCTTGCCCGACTCCAATGAAATACATTATAGGGATCGATCAGCATCGACACCCCACAGGCAAACGCCACACACAGAAATCCCAGCAAGATTAATTTCAATGCAAGTTTCTTCTTCATATCTTATCTTTCCTTAAAATCCCGCATAGATAAAGCTCTGTCCCGATATACTAAGTGACAGCAGTATCATTCCGCAGATAATCAGATACACACTCCAGCTGATTACCACGGGACATTCAGTAATCCGGTCAAACAAATCTATTCCCCTGTTTTGCATGATCTCTGCTGCTGCAAATATAATCAGTGCAATACACAGCATGATCAGATTGATCAGACCAAGATCCCCTCTGACCTGACTGAAGCCTCTCTGGCTGAGATGGGTAACTCCTGCCTTCAATACTGCAAATACCTCTCCCATATCTGCTGCCCGGAAGCAGATCAGACCAAGACTGAAGATAAAGAAAGTGCGCAGTCTCTGAAAGGTTACCCAAATCACATTCTTTGGATTAATATGTAATCTCTGATTTATCTTCTGTAATGACTTACTGCACATATTGCCCGTAATGATCACAATCCAGAACCAAAGACCCTCGCCGATAATAAATTTCCACCCGCTTCCATGCCACAGTCCCATGGCAAGCCACAGGATCAGCATGCCCAGATAGGTAGGCACTCTCTTGCCCCATTTCTTTCCAAGTCTCTTACGGGATTTCTCTCCCAGTTTAATCCATGTATCTGATTTCAACACCGGGTCCATGATATAATCCTTCAGCCAGGTTCCCAGTGTAATATGCCAACGCTGCCAGAATTCCTGAATGGTTGTGGAAAAGAAAGGATTGCGGAAATTCTCCGGCAGAACAATCCCGAAACATTCCGAGGTTCCCAAAACAATATCCATACAACCCGAGAAATCCGTGTACAACTGCAACGCGAAGCAGAAAATGCCCGCCCAGATAATAACAAGATTATAGGATTCATAATTGCCATATACAGAATTCACGATCAGTCCCAGGCGGTCTGCAATGACCATCTTCTTGAAAAAGCCCCATGCCATCCTTTTTAAACCATGGGTTACCTGAGCATAATCAAAACTGTGTTCCTTATATAAGTCTGCCTGAATCTGTTTATAACGGCTGATCGGTCCGGAGGTCATCTGCGGAAAATAACAGGCAAACAATGCAAACCCCAAAAAGTCCGTCTGCACCATTCCTACTTTCCAGTAACAGTCTAACAGATATCCGACTAACTGCAGGGTATAATAACTTACTCCGAGGGATGCTGCAATATGTAGGGATGTACCAATGGCTTCACTACCAAACCAGCCCCGCACCGCATTCACATTCCACAGGATAAATCCATAGTACTTAACAATTGCCAGTATTCCAAAATTCAAAAGCAAAGTCACAGTCAGTATTCTTTTTGCTTTCCTGTCTTCCGTTTCCGCGTGAATGGCTTTTGCCGCGTAATAAGTACTGACCGTGGAAACCACCAGATAAATAATGGTATATCCCTCACCTGCCAGCACATAGAAAACAAGACTGGAAAGCAGCAGAAATCTGCTCTGCCATGCAGGTTTAACAGCATAATAAAGTATCAATACCACCGCCACAAAACCAAGATAAGAAAATGAGGTAATCGACATCCTAATCCCCCCTGTCAAGACTGTTTACTGTCATCACGACATACGGCAGGTCCGGCTTGCATTCTGCCAAAGCTTATCCCCACCAGATACGGCAGAGCTACAAACATACCATATGTATAACGGAACTCCGCATGAACCGGCGTCGCCAGCAATAAAGATATAAACAGCATCACATAGGGAAGATAGGGCAGACAGCTCTGTCTGCGGTACAACGCATATGCCATACAGAATAACATCGTCCATGTGGTCAGCCCAAGGCTCCATACCCGATTATAAAAATCCTGAAATTTCATCAGAAAATCATCCATCCATAAACCAAAATCATAACTGAATACTTTACGCTGTACGGTAAGGTCGAAAGGATTCTCTGCCATACGATACTGTTCATAAATCGGCTCATTGCAGTCAAACATCCAGTATCCGCAAGTCTG
>JALETS010000269.1 GCA_022781395.1 Lachnospiraceae bacterium
AATAATGCCGGATATAAGGGATCAGCAACACCAGAATCGCAAGTGCAAGAAGCCCCAGCCCCAATGAAAATGCTGTCACACATAAGCCGATCACGATAACCTCCAATATAGCAAAAGTAACTGTCACAATCAGATGAATCAACCTCTCATGCTGAAAAAAGGACACCTGTATGAGATGCTCTCTTATAACTTCATCCCAGTCAAGGTTATCCTTCTGCAACAATTCATCTATATACTTCCTGTAATTTATGATTCTCTTTTCCATAGTATATCATCCCCTTGTTCCTTTGTGATACTGCTTATTAAACTCACATATTAGACAGCAGTTCTCTCAGCTGCTCTATGTCTTCCTTCGTAGTGGACCAGCTTGTAGCAAACCGCACTACCGTATGATCCTCATCATATTTTTCCCAGAAGCTGAAAGCAACCTCTTCCTGTAATCGTTCCATCAAATCATTTTCCAGAATAACGAATTGCTGATTGGTGGGAGAATCCAGATAAAACCGGAAACCTTTTTCCCGGAATAATTTCTTCAGCTCCTCCGCCATCTCAATGGCATGGCTGCTGATCTCATAATACAGATTGCCCGTAAAAAGAGTGTCAAACTGAATTCCCAGCAAACGCCCCTTTGCAAGCAGGGCACCGCTCTGCTTTACCATGGTCATAAAATGCTTTGGTATATTTCTCTTCGTAAAAACGACCGCTTCACCACACAACGCGCCTACCTTCGTACCACCGATATAGAAAACATCACAACATTCCGCAACGATGGGCAGCGTAACATCTGTCTCATGGCTCATCAACCCATATCCCAGCCTGGCTCCATCCAGATAAAGCGGTATCTGATAGCTCCTGCACACCCCGGAAAGCGCCTCTAACTCACTCCGGCTATAAAGCGTACCATATTCCGTAGGATGCGAGATATATACCATGCCCGGGAAAACCATATGCTCATGATTGCCGTCTGCCCAATAAGTCTCCAGATATTCCCGCACCTCTTCAGCATCCAGTTTACCATTATGCTGAGGCAGCTCCAGTACCTTATGCCCGGTATACTCAATAGCTCCCGCCTCATGTGTACTGACATGTCCGGTCTTCGCCGCAATCACACCTTCATATGGCGCCAGCATTGTCCGAATTACGATTTCATTAGTCTGGGTTCCTCCTGTCATGAAGAAGACCTCTGCCTCCTCGCAATCACACGCCTGTCTGATCTTCGCTTTGGCGCTCTCACAATATCTGTCACTGCCATAACCGGATAATGACTCTCTGTTGGTTTCTGTCAGACGCTGTAATATTTTCTCATGTGCTCCTTGTATGTAATCACTTTCAAATGATAGCATTTCTTTTTCCCTTCTGTTTTCTAATGATTCCTCAGATTATTCCGCTACTGCTGCCTGCCACAAACCGGTAAATTTACAGAAAGCTCTTCCCTGACATGGGTATCGGCATATTCTTCATCCGTCTTATTAAAGTAATCATACTCTCCGCCCGGTGTATCATCCCATGTCACATCTACATTGTAATAACCATCTTCCAGTGCAACTATATTCCATGCATGATCCACACCCGCATAGCCAGTGCAATAATAGCATGGAATTCCCAGCTTCTGTAAGAGATACTGATACGCTCTTGCATATCCCGCGCATACGGACTCATCCTCTACTAATGCACTGTAGGCACTCTGGTTCATCTTAGCTGCTTTATTATACGATACCTCTTCTATCAAGAGGTCGTGTACCCTCTTTTCTTTCTCATAATTACTTCCCAGATTCTGCACCTGTGTCAAAATATTATTCACAGTATTGTTAAATTCTCTGGATGTATTTTCCAGATCATCTGCCGCTTCATTGAAATCTAATTCCAGCTCTGCACAGATTTTGTTTTTATCATATTTACAGACATATGCCGTATTCAGCCAGAACAACTCCGGATGATCATTATATACAGCACAAATGACATCACGGATCTTCGATACGGGAACCGCCTCAACAGGAACGAATGCCTTATTAAAGGCACCGGCATTGGCAAATATCTGTCGGTAGAGATGCTGCCCTTCGGCATCCAACATATAGTAATAGGGATAGAATACAGGATCAAAAGTAAGACCGTCCCCTGTCTCTCCGTAACCAAGCTCGCTTGTATATTCCCCGCCTTCCGCACCGGGCAGCTCCACTGAGGTTTCTTTTATCGGCTGATAACCGGACTTACCGCTTACCGCCTCAGGCACTACAATATCTGTTTCAGAGGGCACCTCATAACCATTGCTGCCCCTTACAACACCTGTGCTATTAGATAGGGTATTGTTCTCCTGCTCCGTCTGAGTAGATGTCACGGCACTTTGGGAATCGGCTGTATCATCCGTTGTGTCAGGGTCGGTCTCCTTTGTACTGTCTCCATCACCTGATGCTTTCGATTCTAGGGGAAATTCTATTTCTTCTGCCGCCCCTATATCATAGACCACAACATCCTCTGCCTGCTTCCCGTTCCGGGTAAACAAGCCTTCCAGCTTTTTCGTAATATTTGGATTGATGGCACATAACAGGATCAGAGCGCACAATAATACTACTATGATTCCTATTCCTGTTACAATTCTCTTCAGTATTTTCATAATATTGATTTCTCTCTTAATAGATGCCGTCTAAGTCTTTCTGTCAATCCGGCATATTTACATCTGTATCAAATTTCCTGTTCATAAGAATCATGAAATACTTTGCAATATTTCTCATATATCTTCTCGCTGTCAAATTCAGGTGCAAACTCTTTAGCCAATTCACAAATAGATAAAATAATACCCATTTCCTCTTCCAAGTCATCGGCAATTTCTTCTGGTGTTTTACCCTTCAACAGCTTTTTACATATCTGCTTAATTAACTTAAGCTCCTCTCCTTCTGCCTTACCATCCTGTCTTGCGTATGCTACCTCTTCCCAACGTTGCATATATTTTACTCCCATCTTCTCCGATATTTTAATCTTTTTGACTTTCTCATGGATCAGCTTTATTTTGTTGCTCTGTGTCCTGTCTGCCATCTTATCGGTCGTTTCAGTAACATATTCCATAAAATCAAGAAATTCCTGCGAAAAGTCCTCTCTGTTAGTTCCTCTGGTATTAATAAATATCCTGACTGCTCCATCTCCCATCTTTAAATCCGGACATTCCCTACAGCCCCCTTCAAAAGTATATCTATATAAGCCATGACCAAAAATATCAAAAGGAGCTATCAGGATAAAACAACTATCATTGAGCAGATTAAAATCGGTGCATCCCGGTTCTAAAAGAGAAACATCAAGTTGCGCCTGATAATATCGACTTCTCTTTATCAGATTTCCCGTATCTCTCTTCTGCATCTCTGTATAATACAACTTTTTGTTATGATCCATGCTCACTACATCAAGTCTTACCTGTCGCAGTTGTGGCGATACTCTAAGTTCTTTTTCTGTCTCCGGTTTATCCAATAATTCTATTTCGTTTTCAAGTACAATACTAATAAGTGCCTGACAGGCTTCTTTATCCTCCATTGTCTCATCAAATAGAAATTTATCTACCAAATTTAATTTCTCAAGCTTCATGGTTACATTATTTACCATACAATTTCCTCCTTTTGGCAGGAATACGGGTATGGTAATTATCTGTCTGCTCCATTTTCCTGTTTCCTGCTATATTTAAGTTATTGGGTTTCTGAAAGCAGGATTTCAAGAATATTAGAACAGATAGGTTCTGTCAGATACAGCCGTGCTGCTATACTAAGCTTTCGCTTAAAGAAATCTTATGCTTTGAATTTAATATAGCACGCATCGAATTATATTACAACTTCTTTTATTCTATTTCTTGTTAATAATAGGCCAACCGGGTATGTACTTTCTTATGGAGTGTCTTCTTTTATTCCGGATAACGCATTTTCACAAGCCTTCTTTATAACTAAGCTGGAATTAGTTGCACCGGTAACGGCATCTACATCTATCCTTTGCTCCTCAAGGATATCTTCTATAATGCTTTCTGCCTTGCCGCCTCTCTCATTTCTGTGCTCCCATATTTTAATGTCTGAAATCTTTCCATCCACGACCGTTACCTGCACTTTTGCATAGATATATCCCACATCGTATTCACCTGTATATTCTCCGTCCGGGATCTCATTTACATTCACATCCGAAATCTCGATTCCGCTGACTGCGTTTAAATACCGAATAAAATCAACGTAATATACAATAACATGAACAACCAGTAACATCAGAATGAGTACCGTCATCATTCGATGCCAGTGCATTTTCTTTTGACCGTGCTTAATCGTATGGCAGAGAACGACTAATACTATCGCAAATGCTAATGCAATAATTCCCGATATGGTAACAAACATGTTTCGCCCCTTTAAAACAGGCAGCACAATGATAAAATGAAGCACTCCGGCGGCAAAAAAGATACAGCTTACCGGCTTATGAATGATTTGTAAAAATCGGTTCACTTTATTAAGCTTTGCCTTTCTCGCCACAAATTTAAGTGCCAATACCATAAAACTTATTAAGCAAATATAACCTGTAATAATACCCATTCTTTCCTCTCCTCTTCGGTATATCTAATGAAACATTCTCTCAATTTTTCTTCTCATTTTATCAGGAACTTCCGTTTTACCGGATGCACCTCCGCACACTGCAATTCCCTTACATTTCATGCCTCCTGTGCGGAAAAATTCTTTCATCGCTCTGATGGCTCCGGTAGACTGACCGCATATCACGGCGAAAGGCATTGGTGTATTGCAGGCAGTAAGCAACACGTATTCTTTCCCGGAAAGTCTCGGTTTCGGAAAAGTATTTGTTTCGGCCATGGCTACTCCCCGCAGTCTGTCAAACAGATTCTTTACAACTGCCGGCACATTGGCCCAATAAGCCGGTGCTGCCAGTATAATTCTGTCACTTTCCTTGACCAATGCTGTAATTTCCGATATATCATCATTACACATAACACATACTGCAGTTTCCAGGCACTTGTTGCAACCCCTGCAAAATTGGATTTTTTTATCATAGAGATTCAAGTATGTTACTTCATCCCCCCGTGCTCTAGCGGCATCCATAGCTATTGCAAGCATTTTTGCTGTAATCCCCTCGGTATGTGGGCTCCCCAAAATTGCCAACGTTTTATTTTTCTTTGATTGCATCATATAACAACATAAACCCCTTTCTCAGAAATTCATTCTTGGATAAACATAATTCACGAGAAATATATTCCTGCTTATTCGCAGCAAGATGTATGAGGCCCGAAAGCATTCCCCAAATTGTAAATATAACTGCTTTCACATCCAACCGGCTTTTAAAAACCCCTTCCTCTATCCCGGTAAGAAAAAATGAAGTCATGAGCGAATTAATTTCCTCTCCCACCCGGAAGGTTTCCTTCTCCGATTCCTCACAATCGGAATGCTCAAAATCAACATTGATATGATCCAGCGCCATAGAAAAATAAAATGGGTATTCTTCCTCATATGCGACCATTGCCTGACAAATATCCAAATATTTTTCGTTAATGTTTTTCCTGCTTTCCAGTGCAGAAGTAAGATATTCTTTTAGCCTGATCATGCTGTGCAATACCAGATATCCAACAATCTCTTCTTTATTCTGAAAGTAAACATATAAAGTGGCCTTACTGTATCCGGCTTCTTTCGCTATCTCATCCATTGTGGTTGTTTTGATTCCTTTTGCCTCAAATAACTTTCCGGCTGCCATTGCAATACGGCTTCTGTGAACACCCGGTTCTTCTTTTATCCTTCGTGCCATAAGATCTCTCCTTTAATTAAACTCTTGGTTCAATTATAATCTGTCTGCTTTGAAAGTCAACAAAATTTTTGAGCAATTCCTATTACACTAAAAAAACACCCGGAATTTCAAACCATGAAATCCCCGGTGCTCTCTACATATCCTATATTCTTTTCCCCAATAACACAATCATAGCCGCAATGGCTTCTATATTTCCACTTCTACCGCACCGCCCGTTGGTGTAAGTATCGTATCATTCCCTTCCATCTGCATATCCGCGCCGGAAGCAGAAACCGCTTTCACATTGATGAGGCGGACCGTATACGGTTTATCAGCCTGTACCTGTATGGTAATCTTTGATCCCTTTTTCACAACAGAAGCCGTCAGTGCAACATTCTGTTTCATATCATAAATCACGGTAGAGGCTTCTTTGTCCTCAGACAACGCATACACACGAAGCTCTGCTTCGTCTGCATAGTCGTAATCCGGCTTGTCATCACAGGCACCCATGGCTACGATACTGTTTTCCTTTACCATCAAAGGCAGATGCAGATAATCATATTCTTTCTCTATCCAGGCAGACCCCTCCATCACTTCTCCGGTAAAGAAGTCTGTCCAGGTTCCCTTCGGCAGATAGAATATGCCTTTGCTCTCATCATTAAAGATCGGTGCAACCAGCAGATTATCACCAAGCATATACTGTTTATCCAGATACGCACAGTTTCTGTCTTCCGTATATTCCAGCACCATACTGCGCATGGTAGGAATACCGGTTCCGGAAGTCTCTACTGCTATCCGGTACAAATAAGGCATCAGGGAAGCCTTCAGTCTCGTAAAGGTCCTGACCACATCCACTGCCTCATCATCATACACCCATGGAACACGGTAAGAGCTGCTGCCATGCAGACGGCTGTGGGAAGATAACAAACCGAAAGCCACCCATCGCTTATAGACATCTGCAGTAGAAGTATTCTCGAAACCGCCGATATCATGTGCCCAGTAACCAAATCCGGACATTAACAGGGATAAGCCGCCACGCAGGCTCTCTTCCATGGACTCGTAGTCTGACCAGCAATCGCCGCCCCAATGTACGGGGAACTTCTGGCCTCCTACTGTAGCAGAACGGGCAAACAACACAGCCTCACCTTTGCCACGCTTCTTTTCCAGCAGTTCAAAAACCACTTTATTGTATAAATAGGTATAGTAGTTATGCATTTTCTTAGGATCTGAACCGTCATGATAAACACAGTTGACCGGAATTCTTTCACCAAAGTCCGTCTTGAAACAGTCCACACCCATATCCAACAACACTTCCAGCTTATTCTGGAACCACTTACAGGCATCCGGATTGGTAAAGTCCACAAGCGCCATACCGGGCTGCCACATATCCCACTGCCATACATCGCCATTGGAGCGTTTCAGGAAATATCCCTTCTCCATTCCCTCTGCAAAAAGAACAGATTCCTGACCTATATAAGGATTGATCCATACACAGATATTTAAACCCTTGGCTTTGATTCTCTGCAAAAGTCCTGCAGGGTCCGGAAATACTTCGTCATCCCAGATAAAATCAGACCAATGGAAGCCTTTCATCCAGAAACAGTCGAAATGGAAGGTACGCAGCGGAATGCCTCTGTCCAGCATCCCATCAATAAAGCTCATAACCGTAGCTTCATCATAATTAGTAGTAAATGAAGTTGATAACCACAATCCGAATGTCCAGGGTGCCGGCAGCGAAGGCTTGCCGGACAAATCTGTGTATCTGGTCAGCACTTCTTTCATAGTTGGTCCGTTGAAGAAGAAATAGTCTAAGGAACCGCCCTCCACACTAAATGCCGTCTTGGTTACATTTTCCGTTGCAAATTCAAAGGAAACTCTCTCCGGATGATTTACCAGAATACCATATCCCTTATTGGAGATATAAAAAGGAATATTCTTATAGGACTGCTCGGTACTGGTTCCGCCATCTTCATTGTAGATTTCCACGCTCTGTCCATTCTTGACAAAAGGAGTAAACCGTTCTCCCGTACCATACAGAAGCTCTCCCACACCAATGCTTAACTGCTGGCGCATATAGGTGTTCTCCAGATCACCGTTTAAATCGTAGCAGTCGCCTTTCCAGTCTGTTTTGACCATGGCAAGATCTCTGTTCCCGCTCTGGGTAATGACTTTACCATCCCGGATGTAACGCATATACCAGTCCTTTTTACCGATTTCCAAAGACAAGGAGCCGCTTGTGATCACCAGCTTCTCCTCCGAATCTTCAACCTGAAGAATCTGGGGATGATCCAGGTTCAGTTCGAAAGCAGGTGCTTTCGGACAGGTTCCTATATAATGATCGGTCTGTACCCGGATGACATCCGGCAAGGGCGAACTGATTCGTATGGTCAGATTTGCACCACCCAGCGTATCACCCCGATGATTAATCTTATGGGTCGGCGCACACAGGGTAACCTCCGTATCCGTAATTTTGGTGTAATACACCTGCTGAGGTGAGAAACAGGCCATTCCCTCTTGCAGCAGCCAGCATCCGTTACTGAATTTCATATAATCCTCCGTTCTGAAGCTTCACAGCAGCTTCCATTCATAAATAACTGCATAGAAAGTTTAATTATTACTGTATTTAAATTTTGTATTTTATAATATTATCAGGGTAAGTGTATGATTGCCACATTCTTTGCCGACAATGTAATATTTTTACCCGGTTGATATAAGATATCCGTAAGAATATCCTTACCACCCAAAGGCAGAGTAATATCATGACTCTGTGTATCATGGTTAAGAATAAAAAGGAATGTTCCGTTTCCGTTTATACGTCTCGTTACCTCCACAGATTCCGGAGTATCCATCACAGGCATAATACCTGCCTCTTGGCAGATCTGTCCGGTAAAAGTACGGTAGAACTCAGCATTGGATCGGGTTGCCACATAATATGCCTTACCTCTTCCAAAAGTATTACAGGTTATAGCGGGCATTCCCGCATAGAAATCCTTTTCATAACCACAGAGTACCTCTGCACCTTCCGTATGCAGTAAATCACAGATTAGAGTAGCCGGATAGGTAATTCCATCATAAGTAAAGCTGTTCTCAGTATCCTCCGGCAGGGCATCCTCCTCCTCTACCCAGATACCCAGAATATCCCGCAGCTTGCCCGGATATCCACCTACGGTAACCAAATCATGATCATCCACATATCCGCTAAAGAAGGTAGTGACAAAGTTACCACCCTCATTCACAAAAGTTCTGATCTTCTCATCATACCCCGGTTTGACCATATACAGAACCGGTGCTATGACCAATGAATAAACAGACAGATCATCTTCTACACTGATCAGATCTACAGAAATATTCTGATCATTCAGCGCTTTATAATAATTCAGAATCTCATCACAATAATGCAGATTCACACTGGGGCCTGCAGAATAGTCAGTTGCCCACCAGTTATCCCAGTCAAATACAATCGCCACTTTGGAATCTGTCCTGCCTCCTAAAGTCAGCGCGCCGATTTTATCCAGTTCAGCACCAAGTTCGGTAATCTCTCTGAAAACCCTCGTATTTTCATGTCCCGCATGATCTATCACGGCACCGTGGTATTTCTCGCAGGCACCGATACTTCTCTTCATCTGGAAGAACATTACCGTATCCGCACCATGTGCCACTGCCTGATAACTCCATAGCCGCATCACACCGGGACGTTTCAGGGCATTATAGGGCAGCCAGTTTGTCACGCTTGGCGTCTGTTCCATCAGGGCGAAAGGCTTACCCTGTTTTAAACCACGCATCAGATCATGCTTCATTGCCGTTTCTTCATAGGGCGCTTCGTTAGTAGGATAGTTGTCCCAGGAAATGAAGTCCATATATTTGGCCCACATCTGATAATCCAACGACTGATAATTTCCCATCAGATTGGTGGTAATGGGGATATCAGGCGTAATGGCATGAATCGCATCATATTCCATACGGTAGCAGTTCAGGATACTTTCCGAATTGAATCTTCTGTAATCCAGAGAAATGCCCTGAAATGTAGTATGATTTTCTGTAAAATGCTCTGAAAGCATATTGGGTACGACAATATCATCAAAATCATAAAACGTATGCCCCCAGAAAGCCGTATCCCATGCCGCATTAACGGCATCAATTGTTTTATATTTCTTCTGCAGCCATTTGCGGAAGGCTTTTTCACAATTCTCGCAATAGCATTCACCGCCAAACTCATTGGAAATATGCCATGCCACGATATTGTCATAGGATTTATATCTTTCAGCAAGCTTTGTGGCAAGTGCGACAGCATATTTATGATAAGTTGGACTGTTGGGGCAGGAATTATGGCGGCTTCCAAACTTCCGTTTCATACCGTTAAATTCTGTCCGTAGGATATCCGGATGTTTCCTAGCCATCCATGCAGGATGAGCTCCGGTAGACGTGGCAAGACAAATCTTCATACCATGCCTGGTCACCAATTCCATAATTTTATCAAGCTTATCAAAGCAATAAGTCTCCTCATCCGGCTGCAACGCCGCCCAACTGAATACATTCAGCGTAACGACATCAATATGTGCCAGCTTCAGAAGCCTCATATCTTCTTCCCATGTATCCTCCGGCCACTGTTCCGGGTTATAATCTCCCCCATAAAGTATTTTCTTTACTTTATTACTTTCAATCATCGTGATATCTCCTTCTCTGATTCTTATTTATAGCCTGAATCTGTTATGTTTAGTATAACAAAAAGCTCCGGAGAGTATCAACTCATACTTTCCAGAGCTTTCTTCTCATATGAATATTCCGGCTTCAATACCTGATTATGACCGCCGGTCACTAGATCACATAGTCATAATCCCGCAGAACACGATGCAGAAACTGCGATGTTCTCTCCTCCTTGGGATGGGTGAATATATCTTCGGCACTGCCTTCCTCTACGACCACACCGCCATCCATAAAGATTACCTTGGTCGCCACTTCCTGTGCAAAGGACATCTCATGGGTAACTACGATCATGGTGGCGCCTTCCTCGGCCAGCTTCTTCATAACCGCCAATACTTCACCGATCAGTTCCGGATCTAATGCAGACGTAGGTTCATCAAAAAGAAGTACCTCAGGATTTACCGCAATGGCACGTGCAATCCCCACACGCTGCTGCTGTCCACCGGATAACTGGGAAGGGTAATAATCATACCGATCAGACAATCCTACCTTATCCAGCGCTTTCTTTGCGATTTCCTCTGCTTCCTTTTTGGGAACCTTTCTGGCAATCACAAGACCCTCCATCACATTTTCCAGAGCTGTTTTATTCTGGAATAAATTATAATTCTGGAATACAAATGCCGTCTTTTTTCTGACCTTATTAACCGTAGCCTTAGATGCACTCTTTAATTCCGTATGGATATCTTCGAAATCCATACTTCCCTGATCTGCCCTTTCCAAAAAATTCAGGCAGCGCAGAAATGTAGTCTTACCGGAACCGCTTGGCCCTAAAATGACGATGATATCTCCCTTTTCTACTTTCAGATCAACTCCCTTGAGCACCTGATTGGCTCCAAAGGATTTCTGTACATTTTTCACTTCTAACATAGACCAAACTCCTTTACGCAGTAATCAGTTTCTTATAAGATGCCACATTACGTTCTAATACATGGAACACTAACTGTACCAGAGTACATAATAAAATATATACAAAGAAGATAACCAGATAAGCTTCCAGATAATTATACCCGAAAGAGGCATCTATTTTGGCAATCGCCGTAATGTCTTTCACCGTCATCATAAAAGCAAGAGATGTACTCTTTAACAGGCTGACTGCTGTATTACAGATATTTGGCAAAGCCGCTGTCAATGCCTGGGGAATAATGATCCTGAGATATGCCTGCCTTTTGGTCAGTCCAATGGATAAAGCCGCTTCCATCTGTCCGTGGTTAACGGTAGAAAGTGCTGACCGGAATACCTCTGAGAGAACTGCCATCGTATTCAGAATAAAAACCGTATAGGCATATACGATCGGATTTATATTAAATATATTAAAATCAAGTCCAAGCAATACTTTGATCAGATAATTTAATGCAGTAGGGAGAAGACTGTACAGAAATAATATCTGTAAAACCACCGGCGTTCCGCGAATAAAAGATACATAAGCGGTTATAATCCTTCTTCCGATCCTGCCCTCACCCGATCTGGACAATGCCATAAAAAATGCAATCGGTGCGGAAACAAGAAGAGTTATGATGGTAAGCTTCAATGTAACCGGTACCCCATGTAAAACATCCAGAAAAGTCTCCCACATAAATTCTGTATCTAACCGCATCTTCTCACCTCCTTATATAGAAGCCACCAGCTTTTTGCCTTTAGACAAGTTACGCTCTATGGCTCCAAACCCCTTTTCTATCATAATTGTTAAAATCCAATATAAAATAAATAATGCAAGATAAACCTCTAAGCTGTAAGACCCCTGATTCTGTCCGATGATCAACTGACCCTTTCCCATAATGTCGATTAAGCCAATGGTATAGGCCAACGAACCCTCTTTCATAAGACTAATCAGCGTATTCGTAAAATTCGGAATGGCTACCCTGATACACTGTGGAAGCACAATCCGTCTGAATGCCTGAAATTCTGTCAGTCCAATGCTGACTGCTGCCTCACGCTGTCCTCTGTCAACAGCCTCATAGGAGGAACGGAAAACCTCTGACATATTAGCCGCAAACAGTATCGAAAAGGTTGTAATAACAAAAAATCCTTTACCGGCATTATTAATATCAATACCAAACATAAGCAGGAACTCCGGCAGCCCATAATATACAATGAACAAAAGTACAATGGAGGGGACACAGCGTGTAACATAAATATAAATATTCGCAAGAGCGGTTCCTATCTTTCCTCTCCGTATCTTAGCGGTTGCTAAGACCAGTCCCAGCAGTCCCCCGAAAAAAACCGTTCCAATCACGATTCCGGCGGTAACCAAAAGATATGGCACTAATTGAGGTAATACCTCGAATATGAATAATGGATGAAATGGACGCATATCCTGATACCTCCTTCTTATGATCTGCCACCGGGAAATCTTCCCGATGGCAAATCCGAATCTTACAGATCGTCACCAATCTGATAGCCTTCCGGCACATAATCAAACAGACTGTAACCAAAGTATTCCTGCTGCAGTTTCGCTAAGGTTCCGTCAGCCTCAAGCTGTTCCCATGCCTCATCATAAGCATCTGCCAATTCCTGATTATTGATATTGAAAAGTGGCCACGTAGGAATACCCTCATATGTCACATAACTCAACTTGTCGGCATAGTCATGATATTCTCCATCTTCTGCCTCAACATTGGCTTCAAAGGATGTTTTGATATTGAAATAAGCATCATATCTGCCTTCCAATACCCACTGGTAAGCGTCTGCCGCCTCGAACTGGTCTCCGGCAATCAGATTAATCGGCTTATCCGGATGGGCCTTATTATAATTGTCTACGATAGTGTACTGCGCATTCTGGGCTCCGATGGGAACCAGATTTCCGCTGTACTCTGCAAAGGACTCTAAATCGGTAATCTTATCTGCGTCCTCGCTGCGGATTGCGATACCGATGATACTGGTACCAATATAATGCTTAGGAAATACAAATTTCTCGGAACGCTCGGCTGTCCACCAGACTCCTTTGGTACCCACATCATATTTGCCGGATTCCACACCGATCAAAAGGTCATCATCCGTAGTCCCCACATATTCAAACTCATATTGGTCAAGCAGTTCATCTACTGCCTTTAATACGGCTACCTCGTAACCATCAGACTCTCCGTTTTCATTGATGAAATCATAGGGTTTGTATGCCTGGGTATGTGCAACCGTAATCTTCGTTACACCACTTCCTGCATCTGCTGACGCTGCATCAGTGCTTTCGTCCTGTGCTGCTTCAGTTGTTTCTGCGCTTTCATTCTGAGCGGGAGCCGCTGCTGCCGTATCGGCATTACTTCCGCATCCTACTGTGGAAACTCCTAAAACTATTACTGCTCCAATTGCTATTAATCTATTGAATAATTGTTTTTTCATAATCATAATCTCCTCTTCTTTTCTATTTTGATTGTGTCTACTTTCTGTAATTAGCTGCTGCCTGGCGTACCCACTCCAGTCTCTCTAAAGACGTATCTTCCGGGATCGTGCAGTCTGCTCCAATGATAACACCGGTAGTTCCTGCTTCATCCAAAAGATTCCTGGTATAGCTCTCTATTTCTTCCTTTGAACCTCTGTAAAGAAGGCCCTCTTTGGTATTGGCAAAACCACCGATAACCGCCCTGCCGCCAAATAACTCCTTGCCTTTCTTTAACGGAACCTGTTCAACAACCACTGCCCAGTTAATCACTTTCACATCATAATCCTTATAGACGGACAAGTCGTTTCTCGCACCTTCATAACCGCAGATATGTAAAATGTTATAGTCGCTCACAGCATTAGCTGCATTTAAGACTCCCTGCTCGCTTGGTGTAATGTATTTATGATATTCTTCCTTCGTTACAGCAGAATCCTGAATGTTTTTCGTACTTAAATATATTCCGGATGCCTTGCTTTCTGTTATAAGCTTTACTACCAGTTTAGAGAGATCCTTCTTAATCACGTTCAATGCATAGGCAAGCTCCTCGGGATTTTCCTTGATCAGCTTCGCCAATGTCAGTTTATCGCCGGAATCCTGTAATGCAAAGCTTAAGTATGTTGCCGGAGCAAATATGTTATAGAAGGTTGCCACGTCATCGCCAAACCGGCTGGTCAATTCTTTTACTAATGCTGCCTGAGCATCGATCCACTCATCTACCAGACCACTCTGGGCTTTCTTAAGATCTGCCGCTGTCTCAATCTTCTCTAAAGTAGGATTGGGATAATGGAAGTAACCGTCACTCATCAGTTTCACGAAATCCGGGTGAAATTCATCATAATATTTCTGATGTCCGTCTATGTTCCTCTGAATAATCTCCGGTCTGTTATCAAACAGGTTATCCGGTGCGAAGTGGAACCAGAAGCCTACCGGAACTCTCTCTGTTATTTTATTATCAAATGCATCAAATACTAACTGTTTTTTACTCATCTTTCTATTCCTCCGTTTTGGGTTATTGTTTTTGTTTGAGGGCACAAAAAAACAGGCCTTCAAGCCTGCTCACATATCGTCATATTTTATTATGATAGTCCTGTGCTATTCAGACTTTATTCTCTCCTTATTCAATTTAAGCGCATCAAAACATGACATGGTACAGCAACACATACACATGCCTCTTCTCATACACTCCATATTCATCATTACTGTTCCTGTCTTTTTCATAACGCTTCTCCTTTCTCTAGTATTCCTACTTGATTGGTATGATAAATGTTTGAATGTATAGTATCACATCAGAATATACGTGTCAACTGTAAATTTGAAAATTTTTAAGTATCTCCTATTTTTTCTCAATTACTTCTAATGCAGAAATTGATTCCAAAAAATGTTGTTCTACTGCCGTTAATTGTACATTTATTTTTTCCGAATATTTATTATATTCTTCGTGTGCTTTTCCAGTTCCTGCCTTATTTAGTTAAAAGTAAAAGAAAATCTGACAGAAACTGTCTGAATGTACGA
>JALETS010000210.1 GCA_022781395.1 Lachnospiraceae bacterium
AAATACCCTCCTCAACATTATCAGAGCCCTGCTTCAGTCCACGTATCTGTCTTCTCATTTTTTCAGAAATCGATAAACCTGCCGCATCATCTGCAGCTCTGTTTATTCGATATCCTGAAGACAGCTTCTCTGTACTTTTAGCCTGCTTTTTTGTATTGATTTTAAATTGTCTTCCCGCATTCCATGCAAGTATATTCGTTTGTACTGACAGCATCCCTGCACCTTCCTAACCTCATGTCAATTCAGTCACAATCGCTCTGTTTTTATTCTACATTTTATATCGTAATGTCTTTGCAAAAACTTTAGTTATAGCTAATATTTTTTATAATTCTTTTGTATTGCATCATTATTCTATTGGAAATACTACATTAAAATTAGGACATATTCTACAGAAAGGACAGTGCCCGAAATGAGCAATTTGGACTTCAAAACAATTGGCTTGAAAATCAGAGAACGCAGAAAATCTCTGAGCATAACCCAGGAATATATTGCAGAGCAACTTGACGTCAATCCAAGCCATATCAGTAACATTGAATGTGGACGTGCAACCCCCTCACTTACTGCATTGATTAAAATTGCTAATTTGTTGCAATGTAGTGTGGATTACTTTATTGAGGAAGAATACACCTACAAAAGCAAATCAAAAAATGCGGAAAGTATAGATGAACAAATCCTTAAGAAATTACACTCCTGTAACTCTGAGACTAAAAACAAAATTCTGAAAATAATAGATATCCTTTAACTCCTATTACCAATCTTTTACCATAATATATGAAAAAGTATCAAGAATCAGCCGTAGCCCGGCTTCATCCTGATACTTTTTATCTTTGATTACACAAGATCAAATTTTCTATTTCTGACACACACTTGTAGACTCCCGCACTGTCAGTTCTGCCGGGAAAATAATCTGCTGATGCTCCTGTCTGCCCTTGATCACGTCTAACAGAAGCCCGATAGTCTTCCTTGCCATTTCCTCCACCGGCTGTTTCATTGTAGTGATCTTAGGGTTATAATATTCACCCATTTGAATACCGTCATAACCGGCTACCGAAATATCCTCGGGAATCCTCTTGCCTGCTTCCAGCACGGCTCTGCAGGCACCGATCGCGAGAGAATCGGATGTGGCATAAATGGCTGTTACTTTTGCCCCTGCTTCAGACTCCAGCAGCTTTCTTGCCGTAATATATCCGTTTTCCATGGAATAGTATTCTATATCATCCTGCACATAACGGATCATGCCCTGCGGCACCTCAAGTCCCCGTTCCGCATAAGCTTCCTTATATCCTTCCACACGCAGAAGGCCGATGGGCTCCTCCGGCTTCTCCGCAATAATGGCGATCTGTCTGTGACCGAGTTCCAACAGATATTCTGTCATCTTCTTACTTTCCAGCTTATCATCTACAGCAATATTAGAAAATTCGGCCTTGCCGATACGATCCGATCTATTAACACCGATCGTACTAAAAATAAACGGTACATTCAGTTTGTCAAGTTTTTCCTCAGAATGAGCAAACCGGCCACCCAGAAATACGATACCCCGCAGTCTCTTCTCCTTCTCCAGTTCCAGTGCCACGTCTACCTCATCTTCATGTGGTTCTACATGTCGTAAAACAAGTGCATATTTGCTTCGCTGAGTCTCTTCCTCAATAATCTGGATCATATTACTGAAAAAGGGGTTGGTAATACCTTTGACCAGCACGGCAATACATTTAGCATCCGTTCTCTTAAGATTTCTGGCACTGTTATTGGGAATAAAACCCGTCTTCTCAATAACCTCCATAATCTTCTTACGGGTGTCCGGATTGATATCCGGATGATTATTAAGAGCCCTGGAAACCGTACTGATTCCCACGCCACATTCTTTTGCGATATCCTTGATCGTTATTTCCGCCATTTGTTTATCCCTTTATAAAAACTCATAAGTATTCTTTCCTATCTTCACAGAATACTTATGAGTTCTTACTATTTAACTACTGCAATATTTCCGGATCCATCTATAAAAATACTTCTCCAAAATCCGAAATCACTACACCTTATCACATATTATGCCACAATCTATCTGATTCTGCCATATAATTTCGTCATCTTGTAGATACGTTCTGCCAGTTCTTCCGTGAACTGTCCCGGCAGCATCCTCCATTTCCAGTTAGTTCCCAGAGTAGAAGGAATGTTGGTTCTTGCCTCTGCACCAAGGCCTAAATAATCCTGCATCGGAATAATACAGGTATCAGATACGCTTGCCATAGCTGCTCTGATAAACTCCCACTGTATGTCTTTCTTGGAACGGATATTCAGATAACGCTTTGCAAAAGCCTTATCCTTCCGGTTCAGGCTCTCGTACCAGCCTAATGTCGTATCATTATCATGGGTTCCTGTATAAACAATACTGTTTGCCACATAATTGTGGGGCAAATAATCACTCTCTTCCCTGGAATCAAAAGCGAACTGCAAAATCTTCATACCCGGATAACCGGTCTTCTTAACCAATTTAATGACCGAATCAGTTAAAAATCCCAAATCCTCAGCAATGACTGCTTTGTTTCCCAGCTGTGCTTTCATGGTCTTAAAGATGTCATAGCCCGGTCCCTGTTCCCAATGTCCAAACTCTGCTGTCGGATCACCGTAAGGAATCGAATAATACTCATCAAACCCTCTGAAATGATCAATTCTTACCACATCATACAATTCATAGCAATATGCAATACGTTTCATCCACCATGCATATTCTGTTTTCTTGTGATAATCCCACTGATACAGCGGATTCCCCCATAACTGACCGGTCGCAGAGAAAGCATCCGGCGGACATCCGGCTACCGCAACCGGCGTTAACGTATCATCCAACTGGAACAATTCCGGATTTGCCCATGTATCTGCACTGTCAAAAGCCACATAAATCGGAATATCACCGATGATCCGTATTTTCTTCTTATTTGCATATGCCTTCAATGCAAACCATTGTTTGGCAAATAAATACTGCTGGAACTGATAGAATATCACTTCCTCAGCATATTTCTCTCTGTATTCCTCCATGGCTGCGGGCTTACGAAGCTTGATATCCTCGTCCCACTCACTCCAGCTTTTACCTTCAAAGGAATTCTTCACTGCCATATAAAGAGCATAATCATCCAGCCAGTAGCTGTTGTCCGTAATAAACTTCTGGAAATCAGGATTTTTTTCAATTTGACTGTTATGATATGCAGTCTTTAATACTTTGAATCTGGACAAATATATTTTCTCATAATCAATATATTCTTCATTATCTCCAAAATCATATTGATCACAATCTGCCTTGGTCAGATACCCCTCCTCAATCAGCGCTTCCAGATCAATATAATACGGATTTCCGGCAAAGGTGGAAAACGACTGATACGGAGAATCACCATATCCTGTAGGACCAAGCGGTAAAATCTGCCAATAAGACTGTCCCGCTTTCTCTAATAAATCTATAAATGCATATGCCTGTTTGGAAAAGGTTCCAATTCCGTATTTAGACGGAATACTCGATACAGGCAGCAAAACACCGCTTTTTCTCATGACCAATATATCCTTTCAAATTTGCTATCATTTTATTATTATATCATAAAATTTGCAATATAACGCTATTAACCTTTTACGGCACCTGCAACGACACCTTCGATTATATACTTCTGGCAAACCATATAGAAGATGACAATCGGGATAATTGATAACACCAGCATAGCCATCATGGCACCCATATCCTTGTTACCGTTAGAACCTACCAGCATCTGTACTACAACCGGAATGGTTTTATATTTCGTACTGATACCGATTACCAGATAAGGCAGAAGGAAGTCATTCCATACCCACATTGCCTCCAGAATCGCTACTGAAATTGCAGTTGGTTTCATAATCGGAAATACGATACCGAAGAATGTCTGTAACGGATTGCATCCGTCAATCATAGCTGCTTCTTCAATCTCTAACGGAACAGATTTCACAAAGCCGGAAAACATAAAGATACACAGACCGGCACCAAATCCAAGATACAGTACACACATACCGACCGGATTCTTCAGATGGAATTTATCTGCCAGATTTGTCATCGTAAACATAACCATCTGAAACGGTACGATCATGGAAAATGCAAACATATAGTACAAAACCGTCGTAACCTTAGATTTTACTCTGGTAATATAATAAGCTGTCATGGAAGTAAATAATATCAACATTGCAACGGAACCGATCGTGATAAAGAAGGACCAGCCGATAGCGCTTAACAGTCCGGTCTTAATCATACCATTGACATAGTTGGTCATTCCCACAAAGGTCTCACCCGTAGGAAGAGCAAAGGGATCTTTGCTGATAAAGAATTTCCCCTTAAAAGAGTTATTCAGGATGAAGAACAGTGGATATAGCATTACCACGGTCATTACACATAAGAATACAAAAATGATTTTATTTGCAATTTTACTTGATTTAGTCTGTGTCATTACTGCTGTACCTCCTTACTTCTTGTAAAGGAAAGCTGGCATAAGGAAATAACTGCAACCAGCAGGAAGAATATAACGGCTTTGGCCTGACCAACGCCTTCATATCCGGTTTTTCCATAAAAGGTATCATAAATATTAAGTGCAAGCATCTGTGTTTTATTCATTGGCGCACCATTGGTTAATGCCTTATTCTGATCGAACAATTTAAAGCTGTTTGTCAACGTTAAGAACATACAAATTGTTACAGAACTCATAACCATCGGCAGTTTAACCTTGATCAGTGTCTGCCATGAAGTTGCACCGTCAATTTTTGCTGCTTCTATCAGATCAGTGGGTACATTCTGAAGACCTGCAATGTAGATAATCATCATGTAACCAATCATTTGCCAGTTCATTAAGATAACCAGACCCCAGAAACCGAATTTAGCATTCGCTACGATCGTGGTCTCATATTTGTATAATATCGCATTAATCATCTGCTGCCATGTATAACCGAGCACGATACCACCAATCAGGTTCGGCATAAAGAATACAGTACGGAATAAATTCGTTCCTTTGATTTTTCTTGTAAGTAATAATGCAATACCAAATGCAAGTATATTAATACTGAGTACGCTGACTATTGTAAACAGCGCCGTAAATCCCATAGCATGTAAAAATCCCTGTCCACCGGTAAATGCCGTAATGTAGTTATTCAAGCCGACAAAATGAGCATTATTTACCGTAGTGAACTCACAGAAGGACAGGTAAACACCTTGGATAAAGGGGATAATAAATGCAAAGGCAAATGCAATGAGTGTCGGTAAAGTAAATACTAAAAAGTATTTTTTTAATGTTTTTTCCATATGATTGCCGGACTCCTTTCTGATTTTCAGTTTATATATATTGTAGCATATCTTCTGTCTTTTTCACTATTTTTCGCAAAAAGCGCCTCGCAGCCTCGTGCTGCGAAGCGCCTCATACTTTTCATATAGTTATATCGTCTGTATGACTTCGTATGAATTCTTACTGTGCTGTAGCTGCTTTCTCCTCAGCCCATCTTGTTACAACAGTGTTCTTAACATCATCCCATGTCATGTTACCGTTGCAGTACTCAAGTAATGCTGCACCAAAGTCATCCTTGAATGCCTGGCTCGGGAAGATTGTGAAGTTCCAGCTAACGGATGTCTTACCATTTTCCATGTAACGGAACATCTCTTTTGCAAGCGGATCAGAAGGCTTCTCATCATCGCCGAATGTAGAGAACGGAGCTGCATTGCCAAGGGTGTTAACCATGATATCTTTACCTTCATCAGAAGTGATTAACCATGCTACGAAATCCTCTGTTGCTTTGATGTCTGCAGCGTCAGCCTGGCTGTTGATACACCAGAAGTTCTCTGTACCTGTACATAAGCCCTGGTTTTCCTCGCCTTCTACACCTGTGTAAATAGGCATGAACTTAACATCTTCTTCTGCTACTGTGTTACCTTCTACTGTGGAGATCTGACCCCAAGCCCAGTTACCATTCTGAACCATTGCACACTCACCAAGAGCGAACTCAGCCATGGAATCTGTAACTGCCTTGCTACCTAACAGAGTAGGAGCACATGTAGAGTTGTTGATGTATAAGTCGAAAATGTTCTTGTAGTTATCGCTGTAAGTAAACTCAAGAGCGTCTGTATCTGTAACACCCTTATCTTTTAATTCATAGTAAACAGGAAGGTTAGCTAAGTGTGTCTGCCATCTCCAGTCTTCACCGGGAAGTAAAGAAGTAGATGCGAATACACCTGTGATACCAAGGTCATCTTTCTTAGCCTGCATATCTTCTACAACTGCTTTTAATGTATCGAAGTTGTTGATGTCATCCATACTTGTTGCAACTGCGCCGTCCATAGCGAAGTACTTCTGCATGATAGCGTCATTGTAGATAATACCGTAAGACTCTACTGTGTAAGGAATACCATAAGGCTTACCGTCATCACCATATACTGCTAAGCTCTGATCAGACAGATTTTTGTATAACTCTGTTTCAGACAGATCCATGCAGTAGTCTTTCCAGGAGTTGTAACCTACAGGTCCGTTGATCTGGAATAATGTAGGAGCATCGCTGCCTGCGATCTCAGATTTTAATACTTCTTCGTATGTACCACTTGCTGCTGTAACAACCTTAACCTCTACACCGGTAGCTGCTGTATAATCAGCTGCAATCTGCTGCCAGGCCTCATCAACCTCAGGCTTGAAGTTTAAGTAGTAAACAGAACCGCCCTCAGCGCTTGCTGTATCATCTGCTGCAGCTTCCTCTGCCGGAGCCTCTTCTGTTGTTTCTTCTGTTGCTGCTTCTTCTGTTGCTGTTTCTTCTGTTGTAGCAGCGGTCTCACTGGAACCACATCCTACTAACATGGAAGAAATCATTGCTGTGCAAAGCAAAGCACTTACGATTTTCTTTTTCATTTTGTTTTCCTCTCCCTTTCAAAATGTGTTTTATAATTAGTTCCTTTTTTCGGTAACGCTCTCGGTATCGTTATCGGTAACGTTTCCGTTAAGTTGGGTTAAGCATAACACCCTACACATATTTTGGCAATAGCTTTTTGAAATTTTACGTCAGATTTGCTGTTTTATACAGAAATCGTTTTCTGCTTTTGTGGATTTTGAACAAATGATTAACTCGCATATCATAAGAATGATTTTCTAACCTATACAAACAACTACGCCTGTTAATCCGTGGTGATGGATAACAGGCGTAAATATCATCTTTATTATTTTATTATCGCAATTCGAAAAGCAGTAATCTATCTCAGGGTGAAGGAATCTGCCATCTGCTTCAGGCTCTGTGCACATTCATTTAACTGCTGGCTGATAGCCGTATTTTCTTCCGCACTTGCAGCATTGTTTTCAACGATTCCGGCCACTTCCTTTAATTCCTGATTAACATCTTCAATCGCTTTCTGCTGTTTCTCTACAAATTCCACAATCTCATCAATATGCAGCTTTGACTGAACAGAATCATTCATACCTTTCTGTATTGTCTCCGAAGTAGAAGCTACAAGCTCTTTGCCAGCAGAAACCGCAGCCATGGACTCTTCTATCAGCTTATTAATACTTTTACTTGCCTTTTCGCTGGATTCAGCAAGGGAACTGATTTCATCTGCCACCACGGCAAATCCTCTTCCTGCTTCTCCCGCTCTGGCTGCCTCGATCGAAGCATTCAACGACAACAGGTTTGTCTGGGATGCAATACTTTGAATTTCTCCTACAAACTCTGCGATCTCCCGATAGCACTGATCAATGCTTTCCATAGCCTTCACCAGTTCTTCCATCTCATGGTTACCTGTCTCCAAGTGCTGCTTCGTTGTCTCTGCAGTATCTCTTACAAAAGTCGCACGCTCCGTAATCTGTCTGGTCTGCTCGGTCAGACGCACCATATCCTCGGATACATTGGCTACTGATTCATTCTGCATGGTCGCGCTCTGAGCCACTCCTTCAGTCGTCTTTTCCAGTTTGTCCGCAAAATCAAGAACGTTCTCGGCTTCCAGACTGATCTGCTTAAAGGACTCATTTAAGCTTCCAATAATACTTTCCAGGGAATCCCTGATCTTCATATAGCTTCCCTTAAACTCTCCGTCTATTGTTACCGTCAGATTCTTATCAGAAATAGCTGTGACCGTATCGGAAATACTTTCTATATAGAATTTAAGGCTTTCAATCGTCTCATTGATGGAATCCGTAAGATTTGCAATCTCCACAGAATTCTTCTCTTCGTCGAACAATACGGACAAATCGCCTTCTGCCACCCGGGTCATTTTGCCACTGATGGATTCAAGGGGGCTAAACAGAACATTGATCTTACCATTGATATCTTTTCTTGTAATCGCAATCGACACAAAATAAATCACCAGATTCAGCCCAATGATCATTACAAAGAAAAGAATCAGGGAATTTAATGGCTTCACTGCTATGACTTTCCAGCCTGTCACTTCAGAAGTATTACCAATTCCGAATTTAAGACCACCCTTATAATCCGCAAAAAGTTTTGCAGACATATTACCCTTCATAAAGGACTGATATCTGCCATTGTTCGCTTCCTGTACAGTAGTCGTGCGATCCACATTCATGGAATATTCCGGATTAGGATGTACCAGAATCGTTCCTTCTGCAGTCGTCAGGAATACATAGCTGTTAGAGGAATAACTCTTTTCAATGAGAGAAACCATGTTATCCATGTACATATCCATACCCACAACGCCGGCCACTTTGCCATCCCTGTAGGTTGCTTTGGACAGTGTGATACAGATTCCTCCCGTCTGCAGATCCGCATAGGGTTCTGATATGTATACTTCTGCCGGATTTGCCTGGGCACCTTTATACCATTCACGCTCTGTTACGACGAAATCGGCCGGTGGTTCCCAACCTCCGCTCATAACGGTTATATTCTCATCATAGCAGCTATAGACCGCAGACACCTGATCATCCATGGCTACCATAGAATCCACATAGTTTAAAACAGCATCCTTTTCATTCAGTGTACCACTGCTGATACCCGCCGCAACTGCTTCCAGCATACTTACCTTACTCTGCATGGCGCAGTCAATTTCCTCTGTATATTCCATAGCGGAACTGCGGTTAGTATTCAATGAATACATAATTGCAAAAACACCACTGATTAAGACCGACTCCATACAGACAATAATCAATACACGTCGCAGGACAACGGCAAACATCCGCCCGATTCTGGCACTCAGTCCTTCCTTTGCTGCCTCACTGCTGACATTCTTTCCATTCCGATTCATAAGCACATTCCTCCATACACATACAGATATAAATATCTGTTTCTCCTTAAATTTTAAAATAAATAACCAGATAACAATATGTATTATTATAATTCTTTTTGTCTCTATTTTCAATCTTTTGTCATAATACAAATTTTTATGGAAAAATTGACAATTCTATTGTTTAATAGTAGTATATGACATAGCCACAAATGTATAGTAAATATATTGGCTTACTAGGAAATGCAAGTATTTATTATGTATTTATGGCAACAGTTATTATTATACATATGGAGGATAGAGATATGAAGAACAAATTCGGTATCAAAGAAGTAGTCGCAATCGGTATTGGAACAGCACTGTTTGTAGCATTAACAGAAGTGCAGATTCCTTTGGGATTCATCCCCAACACAGCATTACAACCCCGTGCAGCCTTATTGGCTTTTCTGGCAGCTGTATTCGGTCCTATCGTAGGCGGTGTCGTTGGTCTGCTCGGTCATGCGCTGGGTGATGCACTGTTCTATGGAAGCATCTGGTGGAGCTGGGTATTCCCGGAAGCCGTTTTCGGTGTTGCAGTCGGTTTATTTGCCAAGAAATTTGCCATCAAGGATGGTGGATTTGACGCAAAAAATATTGTATTATTTAATATTGTACAAGTAGTTGCCAATGCAGTTGCATGGATTCTTGTGGCTCCGGTTCTGGACATCGTTATCTATGCAGAGCCTGCCAACAAAGTATTTGCTCAGGGTGCATGGGCATTCTTAGGTAATATTATCATTGCAGGTATCTTAGGTAGCTTAATTGCTGTCGGCTATTCCAAGATTGGCGGCAAATCATCCAGCTTGAGCAAAGAGGACTAATGAAACCAATCATAGAATTCAAAAATTTTACTTTTAAATATCGTTCCCAGAAAGAGCCAACTATTAAAGACATTAATCTGGCGATCTATCCGGGTGAAAAGGTGCTGATCGTGGGACCGTCCGGTTCGGGCAAATCCACACTGGCCAACTGTATCAATGGACTGGTTCCCTTTTTCTACAAAGGTGAGATTGAGGGAACCTACACCATCTCCGGACAGAATCCCGAAGATCTGGGCATCTTCGGTCTGTCTAAAATAGTGGGAACCGTACTGCAGGATACAGACGGCCAGTTCATCGGTCTGACGGTTGCAGAGGACATTGCATTTGCACTGGAAAATGACAAAGTTCCACAGCCGGAAATGTTTGACAGGGTTGCTAAGACTGCCAGGCTTGTCGAAGTACAGACCCTGCTGGATCATGCACCGGGTGCTCTTTCCGGCGGACAGAAGCAAAGGGTATCCATGGCAGGCGTTATGATCAATCACGTGGATATCCTTTTATTTGATGAGCCGCTGGCTAATTTAGATCCGGCAACCGGTAAACACGCCATTGAACTGATTGATGAGATTCACAGGACAGATAACACTACCATCGTAATCATCGAACATCGTCTGGAGGATGCACTGACCTGTGGTGCTGATCGGATTGTGGTTGTAGGCAATGGCGGTATCGTGGCGGATATGTCTCCGGATGAATTAATGGCGACAAATATTCTTGAGGAGCAGGGAATCCGGGAGCCTTTATATGTAACTGCCTTAAAACATGCGGGCTGCCGGATTACGGAAGAAAGCATCCCTTCGGATATCCGCAGGATGCATCTGGACGCCTATCAGGCGCCTGTTAATGCATGGTTTCAACAGACAATGATAGCAAAACCTATGCCTGATCACGAAGTCATTTTAGAGGTAAACGGTCTGAATTTTGCCTATCAGCCGGGTAAACCTGTTTTGCAGGATATCTCTTTTCAGATTCATAAAGGGGAAATGCTCAGTATCGTCGGAAAGAACGGCGCCGGCAAATCCACCCTGTCCAATCTGATCTGTGGTTTCCTGACAGCGGACAGCGGAAGCATCACACTCCACGGCGAGGATCTTCTGCCCTGGTCTATCAAGGAAAGAGGCGAAAAGATCGGACTTGTCATGCAGAATCCCAATCAGATGATCAGTAAACCCATGATTTATGATGAAGTGGCACTGGGCTTAAAGGTACGGAATGTTCCTCCTGCAGAAATCGAGAAGCGTGTCCATGAGACACTGAAAATCTGTGGCCTGTATCCTTTCCGTAACTGGCCCATATCAGCATTAAGCTACGGACAGAAGAAACGTGTTACCATCGCCTCCATTCTGGTGATGAATCCTGATATCATTATCCTGGATGAGCCAACGGCGGGCCAGGATTACAGACACTACACAGAGATTATGGAGTTTCTGAAAGAGCTTAACCGGGTCAGTGGCATTACGATCATCATGATCACGCATGACATGCATCTGATGCTGGAATATACGGACCGGGTTCTTGTCATTGCAGACGGACGTCTGCTGGCAGACAAACGCCCCAGTGAAGTCCTGACAGATGAGGAACTGACGCAGAAAGCATATTTGAAGAAAACATCTCTCTATGATCTGGCGGTTAGATGTGACATCACGCCACCGTCCGATTTCGTAGAATGTTTTATTACTTACGAACAGCAAAATAATCGAAAAGTAAAGGAGACCAAATAGTGTCACGGGTATTATCTTACGAAGAAAAAGATACATGGATTCACAGACTGAGCGGCGTAACCAAGCTGATCTTTTTTCTGCTCTGGTCCATTACCAGCATGATCACCTACGATACCCGGGTATTGCTCGTTATGCTGTTTTTAAGCCTGGTAATCTTCGCCATGTCTAAAACGAAATGGAAACAGGTTGGAACCGTTTTCAAGTTTATTATGCTCTTCCTGTGTATCAACCTGATTGCCATTTTCTTCTTTTCCCCGGGACAGGGCAGCAAAATATATGGCACAGAAACTCCCCTGTGGCATTTATTCGGTCCTTATACCATTACCAAAGAGCAGCTTTTCTATGAATTCAACGTTATGTTAAAATATCTGACTGTTATTCCTGCGGTCTTTATGTTTATCGTAACAACAAATCCAAGTGAGTTTGCCGCTTCCATGAATAAAGTCGGAATCCATTATAATATCGGCTATGCTGTTGCCATCGCGCTTCGCTATATACCCGATGTACAGGATGATTTTACTAAGATTAAGCATGCGCAGGAAGCCCGGGGAATTGAGATGTCCAGAAAGGCATCTTTGACCAATAGAGTCAAAAGCATAGCGGCAATCATTTTCCCGCTTGTCTTCTCCAGTATGGAGCGGATTGATGTGGTCAGCAATGCCATGGAACTGCGCGGATTCGGCAAGCATAAGAAAAGGACCTGGTACTCTGCCAAGCCCTTTAAACGCAACGACTATCTGACGCTTGCTTTTACCATCCTGTTTACAATCATAGCCTTTCTTATTACTTTTCGGGATGGAAGCAGGTTCTATAACCCTTTTATCTGACAGAATCATTGACAGAAAAAGTTACCTTACAGATTCCGCTATTGTAGCTTCCTACAGTAGCGGAATTATTTCTTTGACCGAAGGAAAGATCAGATGTGGCAGCACTTCTGAATCCGCCACGTCCTGCATGGTCGCCTCACCGCTTAGAACCAATATACTCTGCAAGCCGTTATTTCTTCCGGCGGCGATATCCGTATAAAGCCGGTCTCCTACCATGGCAATCTGCTTCCTGTCAATACCCTTCTGTTTTCTATTGACTCTGGTAGTCAAATATTCAATGATATCCCCGTTTGGCTTCCCGATAATCCTGTCCGGATACCGGAATGCCGAAGCATGAATAAAAGCATGAATTGCTCCGGCATCCGGGATAAATCCTGTCTCCGTGGGGCAGTTATAGTCCGGGTGCGTGGCGATATAAGGAAGTCCGGCCCGCACATGATCGCATACCTTACACATTTTCTGATAATCCAGCGAAGTGTCAAAGGCAGTCACTACCACATCAGGGTTCTCCTCCTCCAGAAGAATACCCGCCTGCCGGAATTCTTCCTGCAGTAGTGGATTTCCTAACAGGAATACCTTTTTCCCCGGAAAATGCTGCTGCAGATAGTAAATGGTCGCCTGCCCGGAGGTAATGATCTTCTCTTCTTCCACATCCAGTCCCATCCTGTGAAGCTTCTCCACGTATACAGATGCATTCTTGGATGAATTATTGGTCAGAAATACATAATCCCTGCCCGACTCTTCTATCTTGTGCAGAAAATCCTGCGCGCCCTCGATCCACTGCTCTCCTAAATAAATGGTTCCGTCCATATCCAGTGCAAAACACCGGATATTTGCCAACAGATGCTCCTTATCTTCGCCGATGGCAGGTATAAAATCTTTCATAATAATGTCTCCTTGTGGTATAGAATAACTATATCATATACTTTTCACGAAGTTTTGTCACAACTTATTTATTTTCCAAGCAAACTTCTGTTATATATGATACAATGAATAAGCAATTGCGAAACTCATTTTAGTCTATACATCGTTGTACAAATTAACAATTCAAGTATAATTGATCGTTTCGCAAATACCTAATGACACTATAAACCACTATGCAAGGAAAGAAGGTTTCTTATGAAAGAACAGTTATATACGATTCCTCTCAACGATGCCATCAACGCCAATGACGAATGTCCTTTCTGCTTTATTGAACGCAACGTGGAGCAGGATCTGTTAGACTTTGTCTTAGGCTCCGGCTCCTCCTATATGGAGAGCGATGTCAGGGAACAGACCGATAAGGCTGGCTTTTGCCGCAATCATTTCAAGAAAATGTTTGACTATGGTAACACCCTGGGCAACGCCTGGATTCTGAAAACCCACTACATGCAGATCAACCGGGAAATGAAAGAACAATTCAAGAATTTCAAGCCCGGCAAGACCTCGCTCAAGGACAAATTCAAGAAGCAGACCGAAGCCCGCAATCCCATCGGCATGTGGGTAACCGAGAAAGAAAACTCCTGCTATATCTGCAAACGTTATGCAGATACCTACGAAAGATATCTGGATACCTTCTTTGTCATGTATAAGAAAGACCCGGAATTCCGGGATAAGGTTAAGAACAGTAAAGGCTTCTGCCTGCATCATTTCGGAGATTTATGTGAAGCAGCCGATAATCGCCTGAATGATAAAGAAAAGGAAGAATTCTACTCCATGGTATTTTCTCTGATGGAAGAAAATATGGCGCGGCTTTCCGAGGATGTCTCCTGGCTCGTTGAGAAATTCGATTACCGCAATAAAGATGCCGACTGGAAGAATTCCAAGGATGCCATCCAGCGTGGCATGCAGAAATTGAAGGGCGGCTATCCGGCCGATCCGCCTTATAAGATGAACAAATAACCGGTTTAGCCTACTTTCCCTGTATCCCGCTAAAAATATCCACAGAATTCAATTTGATAGTTGACACAGTCTCAATTAGGTAATATATTACATATTAAAGGTAATGTATTACCTTTTTTAATTGTGCGAAAGGAAGGAATCTCAGAATGAAACTGCTGGAAGAAGTGATAAACTCAGAACAATATAATTTTGAAGGGATCGAAGCCCCCTTCTTTCTGATTGGCCTGCTCAGTGCATTTGAAAACCGCTATCAGGCCAAGACAGACCGGCTGTTTGAGGATATCAGCTGGAAGCAGTTTTTTGCAATTATCTGTATTAATCTTTGCAGAGAAAGTCCTACCATCAAAGAATTAGCAGATTTTATGGGAAGCTCCCATCAGAATGTGAAGCAGATTCTGAACAAACTGGAGAATAAGGGTTATATAGAAATGCTTCCCGATGAGTCAGACAAGAGAAAGCAAAGAATTATCGTAACAGAAAAGACTAAAGTTTTCTGCGCAAAACATGATGAAAATGGTCAGCAATTCATCCGGAAGCTTTTTGAAGGGATTCCGGATGAGGATATCCAGACTGTCATCCGCACTATCATGCAGATGGAGCGGAATCTGGAAGAGATATTGTAAAAATATGTATACAGAAAGGGACAAATTAAAATGAAGAAAATTGTAGTGTATCAGAGTGGAACAGGATTTACTGCCAAATATGCAGGATGGATTGCCGAAGATTTAGGTTGTGAAGCAAAGGAATTTAAAACTTTAAAGCCGGGGGAGCTTCCCGGCTATGACATGGTAATCTATGGCGGCTGGATCATGGGTGGCATGGTAGCCGGATATGATAAAGTAAAGAAACTGGAGCTGAAGAATATTGTGGTATTCGGAGTGGGAATGACTGTTCCCAGTGAGGAAGTTGCAACAAAGATTGCCGAACAGAACCAGATTCCGCAAGAACGCTTCTTCTATTTCGAGGGTGGCTATAATCCCCAGAAGCTGGGTTTTGTTCAGAAATCAATGATGAATATAATCAAGAAATCCCTCCTGAAGAAAACAGACAAAACAGCAGAGGATCTACATACGCTTGAGACTTTCAAAGGCGCGGACAACACTGACCGGCATGCTATTAAAGGATTGGTAGAATATTGTGATGCAAAAATGGAATAAAAAGAACTTTTATAAAACAATGCAGAATAAGGCTACCGAAGCAAAATCAAGTGACGAGGTATGCACCCGAAAAGAAATAGAACAATTACCGGCAGCATTGCAGAAATATTGTAAATACATAGGCTTAGAAAATTTTCCTAAATATCAGGTTGTTAATGCCCGGTTTGACAAAACCGATTTCATATTTGACACCAAATCGGAAAAGGTGCTCAAGATGGATTATGACCTGTGGCTTTTCTATGATGAGTTCTTCCGCTCTGCTTTCTGTCACTCGTCCATATGCGGAATACCTTTGGAGGGTTCCGACTACATTACGGATGATGGGCAGGGCGGAATGCAGGGTTTTCTGGCTAAAGTGTTGCCTAAACGGGTAGCGATTCGCCTTTCGCCAGAATGAGTACATTTTGAGGTTAGGTGTCAATGTAAAATAATATATATGAAATATTTTTATTCATTTGCATTATAAATCAATTGTGTGTATAATGTACTTAACAAGAGAGCCGAAAGCTAGATGAAGCCTAGCCGCCGGCAGATGTTACTACTAAAAGTAGCGCCTTATCTTACCAGGACGAGGGCGCTTATTTGTGTTTTATAAGAGTTACAACAAGAGTTATAACAGCACTGTGTTTCTATTTTTTCTTTCTAATCATAACAATAGCAAATACGATTACAAAAACACCAAATACAACACCGAAAATATATAATGGGCCTCTCCAGTCAAAGGACTTCTCTTCCGGATCGGTGTCCTTAAATTCATAGTACCTGTTCCATCTTCCGTTCATTCCCCGATCATACACAAAAAAGGTTCGCTA
>JALETS010000231.1 GCA_022781395.1 Lachnospiraceae bacterium
TCTTCCGGAACTGATCCCGAAGATTGTTGATGTGATGCTCACTATTGTGCAGACTCTGATTGATAATATAGATCTTCTGATCGATGCTGCAATTCAGTTAATGACAGGTCTTGCTCTTGGAATTATACAAGCACTTCCAATTATCATTGAGAAAGCACCGGAAATCATTGTAAGCCTTGTCACGGCGTTAATTGAAAATGCCCCAAAATTGCTAGAGGCTTCGCTTGAAATCATCGCCATGCTTATAGATGGCATTGTTGATTATTCCATAAAACTTATTGGAGTTGCGGCTCAGGTAATAGCCGATTTGAAGAATTATTTCATTGACGCAATCAATAAGTTGGACTTTGGTAACATAGGTCAAAATATAATAGATGGAATATGGAATGGTATTTCATCCGGATGGAATTGGCTTAAAGATAAAGTAAGTGGTCTTGCCAATGAACTGTATGAGTCAGCAAAGGAAGCACTTGGCATTCATTCCCCATCAACAAAGTTCGCATATCTTGCGGATATGTGCGTTGCCGGATTCGATGGGGAAATTGATAAGCTGTTTAATCCGGATTCTGTTACGAGGACAATCAATGCGAGTCTGTCTACAGTGCAAAGTGGAATTTCTGGATCTAGATCATCAGGAACAACATATGGAGATTTTAACCAGACAATAGTTGTAAATGAAAAGATATCCACTCCGGATGAAATGGCAAGGGCAGTAAGGCTGGAAAGCAGGTATGGGTTAATGAGGGGTGTTGCTTATGGATAAATCTGTTACTGTACGTATATTGCGTAGCGACAATAAAGAATTTGTAATGGATGGCACTGAATGGAGAATTCCGTCAGATGGCTTGGAGGGATTCGGGAGTTTTAGTAATTCCATCGTTACCGTTGATAACGCTGTCGGTGACGGTGGCATTATCTCCTCTGACAGAGTAGGACCAAAAGATAGAACAATTAAAGCAAAGTCCGTAAATAGACACATGAACGATGTCCTGAGAATGGAAGCAAATTCATTTTTTAATGTAAAAATGACATTTAAAGTGTATGTAACATACATGGGGATAACAAGATGGGCAGAAGGGAAAATCGCTAAATATGATCTTACGACCGGTAATGTCAACAAGAGCCTGGATCTTATGGTCACGTTTCTTTTTCCCAATCCGTATTTAAAGTCTTATGAGGATTTTGGTAAAGATATTGCATCCGTAACAGGGATGATCGCATTTCCATATATGTGTGCCGTACAATCCGCGCAAAATGTTCCTACAGGAATAACTGGCGGCATATATAATTTTGCAAGACAGGTAGTGCTTGATAATGATGGTGATGTTGATACATACTGTAGGGCTGTATTCCTAGCAAAAGGAATTGTAAAGAACCCAGAGCTTATCATTGGAGATAAATTCGTAAGAGTACTGGATGAGATGGATTCAGGAGATGTTATTGAGATTGATTTTGTGAAAAATCCTCCTACCGTAAAGAAAAATGGAGTAAATATCATAGGAAAATGTGACCGGAAATCAGATTTTAATAATATGATTCTCCAAAAAGGCGATACTGAGATCCAGTTTGATGCGGACGACGGAACGAATCTTCTCGCAGTATCAATTTATTATAATAAGTTGTATCAGACTATCTGATAGGAGGAAGTAAGGGACAAAGGCTTTAATGTAATTGCACTTGATAAGAATTATCGGATTGTTTCGCTTCTCAGATGCACAAATATCCAGTGGAATCGAAAATATTATGAACCTGGATCTTTTTCATTGGAGATTCCGCTCGAACAGTACGAATCCTCATACAAGTATATTTATACAAAGGACCGACCTGAAATGGGAGAGATAACACAGATCAATTATATAAACCAAGGTGGTTATAAAGCGATTAATCTGAGTGGTTTCTTCCTTGAAAACTGGCTTAATCGGAGAGTTGTATACAGAAAAGGAACAACTAACATTCTTGACGGTCCGGAATGGATGAATCAGGAGGGAAATGCGGAGGATGTAGCATATGCTTACTTCAATGCATTTAAGGATGTTTCTGTGAGTAAAAATGATGGTACCGTGAATTGCATTCTGGGAATCGAAAGTGGACAGAACCTTTCAAGAGGGATAATTTCAAACCATGAGAGATGTGGAGAGAAACTTGGAAACAAGATATATGCCATTTTAAAGCCATCTGAAATGTCTTACAGAGTATCTTATGATTTTGAAGAAAATAGAAAAGTATTCAGTGTGTGGAGCGGATACGACAGGACTCAGGATCAGTCGGAAAACAACCCTGTTACATTCTCTACCAGATACGGAAACATAAAGAATCCTAATATACTTATTGATACAACAAATTATTGCAATTCCTGCATTGTAGATAATGAGAATAATGGATCTGTTTATGAAAGGGCGCTTCTGAAAAAGCAGGAAGATGATGATGATTATATTTTCTCTTTTGTGAAATCAAGTGTAAATAAGGGAGACTACGCATCGGAAACAGATTTTTATGCTGCACTTGATGCGGAAGGGAATACCGATCTTAATGAACGGATTAAGCTGATTAACGTGGAGTTTGATGCAATGGAAGGATCATATGAATACATGGAAGATTTTGATATAGGAGATAAGTGTAATATAGAAATACCGGAGGTTGATATAGCGGCAGATGCGGTATTGATTGGATGCTATGAAGTAATAAAAAAGGGTGATCACAGTCTTACCTTAGAATTTGGCGAACCCGTATTAAGGAGGTAAAAGAAAAGGATAGGATATCCATTAGATTCACATGTAACATTTAAAACAGACGGAACTCCCGTATTTGACAGGGCAATATCATCAGCACCTTATAGAAAACTGATCAAGAGCCTTTTTTCTGATGGTGTTTTGCCGAATCCGTCAACTAATCTGCAGGTATCTGCCGGCACCGGTATGAAAGTTAATCTTTATGCCGGGTTTGCAATTTGCAACGGCTGCCAGAAACTGCAGGAGAGTAATACAACGCTTGATATTGCAACAGCAAGCGCAGTAAATGACAGAATAGACACTGTTGTATTGCGTCTTAATGATAACGATGATGTAAGGGAATGCGAATTCTATGTTCTTACTGGTGAAGCAGCTACCACTCCGGTTAGACCGGCTTTGACACAGACGGATTCCATATGGGAGATAGGGCTTGCAGATATCCTTGTAAAGGCAAATTCGACTCAGATTAGCAATGCTAATATAACAGATACCAGATATGAAACAGCAAGATGCGGCATTATTTCTTCCATCAGTGAATTTGACACGACAACGCTTTACCAACAGATACAAGCAGATCTTAGCGAATTTCAAACCGTTACTCAGGCAGAGGTTTTAGCATGGTTTGAAAATATAAAGAGCCAGATATCGGGAGATGCAGCTATCAATCTGCAGAATCAGATAGGAAATCTTACGGACCTCACTACAACCCAAAAAGGCAGTCTGGTAGAGGCAATCAATGAGGTTAATGAAAAAGAAGTAGATGTTCTTGACACAAAAGAAGAAATTGAAGCAAATACCGATTCTGGTAAAGTGGCAGGTGCGCTGGCGGTCAAGGAGATGGTAGGAGAGGTAAGCGCAAGTTTAACTTATTATGATGAAGATACAAACACATTGTACATAAATAGTAATTCCTCAAATTACT
>JALETS010000238.1 GCA_022781395.1 Lachnospiraceae bacterium
TAATCTGGACGAATTCTTTATGGTCAGAGTGGCCTCCCTGAGGGATATGGTCAATGCCGGCTATAAGAAGAGGGATATCGCGGGCATGACTGCAGAAGAACAGCTTAGTCATGTGAATGAGGAGACTCATAAGCTGGTGGCACAGCAGTATAACACCTATAATCGGTCTCTGCTGCCCCAGCTTCTGGATCATGGTCTGCATATCATCAGGCATCATGAGGATTTGAATAAAGAGGATGGCTTCTATGTGGACCGTTATTTTGCGGATAATGTATATCCTGTTCTGACGCCCATGGCAGTGGATTCTTCCAGACCTTTTCCGTTGATCCGCAATAAATCACTGAATCTTGGAGCACTTGTAACGAAGAAAAACGGGGATGGGGAACTGGAATTTGCCACCGTGCAGGTGCCAAGCGTACTGCCCCGTATTGTGATTATACCGGATTCGGAAGAGACGAAGGTTATTCTGCTGGAGGAAGTGATTGAGCGCAATATCCATAAGCTCTTCCTAAACTATGATATTGTTTGTACCCATCCTTTCCGTATTATGCGGAATGCGGATCTGACCATTGAAGAGGAAGAGGCGGAGGATCTGCTGCAGGAGATTGAGAAACAGCTTAAGAAACGCCAGTGGGGTCAGGTAATCCGACTGGAGGTAGAGGAAGGCATTGACAGAAGGCTGCTTAAGCTTCTGAAGGAAGAACTGGATATTGAAAAAGAGGATATCTATTCCATCAGCGGCCCGCTGGATCTTACTTTTCTTATGAAAATGTATGGTCTGGAAGGCTTTGATGATTTGAAGGAACATAGCTACTTAAAACCCCAGCCGGTACCGGAACTGCCGGAGGATGCAGATGTATTCGCCAGAATCAGGGAGGGTGATATCCTGATGCATCATCCCTACCAGACCTTTGAGCCGGTGGTGCGCTTTATCCGCCAGGCTGCAAAAGATCCAAGCGTGCTGGCTATTAAGCAGACATTGTATCGTGTCAGCGGTAATTCTCCTATTATCGCTGCTTTGGAGCAGGCAGCGGAGAATGGTAAGCAGGTGTCCGTTCTGGTCGAACTGAAGGCCCGTTTTGATGAGGAGAATAATATTGTCTGGGCGAAAAGACTGGAGAAAGCAGGCTGCCATGTCATCTATGGACTGGTAGGTCTGAAAACCCACAGTAAGATCACGTTGGTGGTGAGAAAAGAAGAAAACGGAATCCGTAGATATGTACATCTGGGAACCGGCAATTATAATGATTCCACAGCAAAGCTTTATACCGATATCGGGCTTTTTACCTGTTCGGAAATGATTGGCGAGGATGCAACGGCGGTCTTCAATATGCTGTCCGGTTATTCGGAGCCGAGAAACTGGAATCGGCTTTCCCTTGCGCCGCTTTGGCTGAAAGACCGTTTCTTATACCTGATCAACAGGGAAAAGGAATATGCATTGCAGGGGAAACAGGCCCATATTATTGCCAAGATGAATTCTCTCTGTGATAAAAGTATTATAATGGCACTGTATGCAGCCGGTGCGGCAGGGGTCAAGATTGACCTTATCATCCGGGGTATCTGCTGCCTGAAGGTGGGAATTCCCGGTGTCAGCGAGAATATTACGGTGCGTTCCATTGTGGGTAATTATCTGGAGCATGCCAGAATCTTTTATTTTGAAAATGATGGTAAGCCGGAGTATTACTGCGCCAGTGCGGACTGGATGCCGAGAAACTTAGACCGCCGGGTGGAGATCCTGTTTCCCATAGAGAAGCCGGAGCTGCAGGAGAAGCTGCAGCACATACTGGATTGTCAGCTCAGAGATACGGTAAAAGCCTCTGTCCTGCAGCCGGACGGTACTTATGAGAAGATCGATAAGAGAGGAAAAGTCATCTTCAATGCACAGCTTGCTTTCTGTGAGGAAGCAAGAGAGGCTGCCAAAGCAGAGGCAGAAGTCAGCAATAAGAGAGTATTTATTCCTAAGATGCATCACGAATAATAATACGAAACATGTGAATTAACATATTCATAAACAGAAAGGATAAATCCATGAAGATATATTTAGCGTCGGCATCCCCCAGAAGAAAGGAACTTTTAAAGCAGGTGGGCCTATCCTTTAAAACGATGCCCAGTACAGTGGAAGAGAAGATTACTAAGACTGAGCCTGATCAGGTGGTAGAAGAGCTGTCCTATCAAAAGGCGGTGGATGTGTGCGGCAGACTGACTGCGGAGGGTAAGGAAGACTTTGTAGTCATTGGTGCTGATACAGTTGTGTCCTGCTGGGGAAAGATCCTGGGTAAACCGCAGGATAAAGAAGATGCAGCCAGAATGCTGCATGACTTACAGGGCGGCAGCCATCAGGTCTATACAGGTGTTACGCTTGCATGGAAATATAAAGATATGTCTGCCATGTACGCTACTTTCAGTGAGTGTACGGATGTGACAATGTATTCCATGACGGATGAAGAGATTAAAGGGTATGTGGACAGCGGGGAACCAATGGATAAGGCGGGCGCCTATGCGATTCAGGGATTGTGCGCAGCGTACATCCAGGGAATCTGCGGCGATTATAACAATGTGGTAGGACTGCCTGTGGGCAGGGTGTGCCAGGAACTGAAGAAGAGGGGACTCTTATGATTCGATTGATTGCAACCGACATAGACGGTACCCTGGTAAAGGAATCCACTTCCACGATCTATCCGGAGATGTTAGATGCTATCCGGCAGTGGACGGACAGGGGCAATTACTTCTGTGTGGCCAGTGGCAGACAGTATTATAGCATTCGCCATATGTTTGAAGAGGTGTCTGACAGGATCATCTATCTGGCAGAGAACGGTGCCCATGTACGATACCAGGATAAGGATATCCTGGTACAGAAGATGCGCAGAGACTATGTGGAACAGATCATGGCGCAGCTTCGTACCTATTATGATACCTGTGATGTGGTGGTATCTTCCACCAACGGTAGTCTGCTGGAGACAAAGAATGAGAAGTTTCTTCAGTTTTTTGCTAACGGATATCACAACAAATACCGGATCGTGGAGGATGTACTGGCAGAAGGATTGGATATCATGAAGATTGCCATATACCGGGAAGGCAGTATCCGCAAGCTGGGTGAAACGGTGCTGATCCCGCAGTGGCAGGATAAGGTCAAGACCTGTATGGCAGGAGAAGAGTGGGTGGACTTCATGGATGCTTCTGTGGATAAAGGAAATGCATTGAAGGTCATTCAGGACTTTTTGGGAGTTTCACGGGAGGAGACTATGGCCTTTGGCGATAATGATAATGACCTGGGTCTTCTTGCGGCAGCAGGAGAAAGCTATGCCGTGGCGAATGCCAGAGACAGTGTGAAGAAGCAGGCGAAGCATATCTGCCCTTCCTATGAAGAAAAGGGTGTGTATCATGTAATAATAGGTGTTATGAAGAACAGGCAGGAATAATCAGGTAATTTTGAGTTGTCTGTCTATTGAAGAGAGAAAGGATGAAAAAATCAATGTATGATAAGAAGGTATTACAGTGTTTTCTGGACAAGCAGTTACAGCTCTATCCGGAACCGGTAGCAGAAACTGTGGAAGAGGCAGAGGAATTCTTAGAGGAATGTATGGCTGTGGTAGTAAATTCAGTCAAAGAGGTATGGGAATTCTTCGAGGAAGAGGGCGTTGACATGGAAGGCGCCGATGAAAACGGCATCCTGGAAGCAGATGAGGTTTTTGCGGTAGGAGATGGAAGATATCTGATTGTAGAAGGTTAGTGAGAGAAGAGCTTCTTTACGTGACGTGGGTGTAAAGAAGCTCTTCTCAGTATTATAGTGTGAGCAGCTTCTGCATCATGTCAGCCAGACCATTCTTATCGTTATCGAGTTCCGTAATAACGTCAGCATGCTTTTTTACGTTATCGGAGGCATTTGCCATGGCGATACCGGTGCCCGCAGCCTCCAGCATGGAGATGTCATTTTCAGCATCCCCGGCGGCATAAGTGTCGGAAAGAGGTACGTTAAAGTAATCGCATATAAAGCGCACGGCATTCCCTTTGCCGGCATTCCAATCGAAAAGCTCCAGATACATGGTGTTGGAGTAAATAGTCTGTATCTTGCCTTCTGCCCAGTCTGCGATGCCTTTGCGGAAGG
>JALETS010000248.1 GCA_022781395.1 Lachnospiraceae bacterium
CAGCCAATAGTTATGATATGAATATTGAGATGCTCAATAACAATATTTATATTATGACAGAGCTCGTTCAGGATGATATTCAGTATTATATTTATTATCAGACCCAGAGCATGGAACATCTGACAGCGCAGCTTAATAAAAGAGTCGATATTTTTACAGTATTTTGTGGCATTATTCTGGGATTGCTGATGTTGCTTGTAGTCGTACTGACTATTACCATTGTAACAGGGATCGTCACCCCCATTCAGGAGTTGTCGCAGGTAACGGAGCAGGTAGCGCAGGGGGATTTTACGGCAAGGGTTCATGTGGATACGGATGATGAAGTGGCAGTGCTTGCGGACAGTGTTAACAGCATGACGGAAAGCATAGGAGTGCTGGTACAGAAGATCAAAGAAGATGAACGCAAAATGCGTAGGGCCGACCTAAGGCTTTTGCAGGAACAGATCAATCCACATTTCTTATATAATACATTGGATACGATCGTTTGGCTGATAGAGGGGCATGATTCGGACAAGGCAGTGAATATGGTCATGTCACTTTCCGAGTTTTTCAGACTGGTGCTTAGTAAAGGAAAAGAGTACATTACCATTCGGGAAGAGGAGATGCATATCCGGAGTTATCTGGAGATCCAGCAGGTGCGGTATCAGGATATACTGGAGTATGAGATCCGGATCGATCCGGAGTTATATCAATATAAGATACTGAAGCTGACACTGCAGCCATTGGTGGAAAATTCCCTATATCATGGTATCAAATATAAACGCGCAAAGGGAACAATCCTGATCACGGGACAACTGACAGATGGTGAGATTCATTTTAAGGTACAGGATAACGGTGTGGGAATGGAGCCGGAAGAGCTTGAGAAGCTCAGAGGAGAAATTATCAAGCCCTGTAAGGATACAGAGAAAGGATTTGGCCTTGCCAATGTCAATGAGCGTGTCCAGATGAATTTCGGTACGGAGTATGGTATGCATATTGATTCTGTTCCGGGAGAAGGCACCTGTGTAGAAATCATTATACCGGCAGTTACCTATACAACGACAGGGGGTAGCGATGAAACACTTTAAGTTTAATAAATATACTGATATAGCCGCTATGATATTGCTGTTAGTTATTCTCTTATTCATGATATTGGGCGGATGCAGTCTCTTTCAGAATATAGAAGACGAATCCGTTAATGAGCATGATGAGAACCTTATTGTAGTGGGGGTATCCCAGCTTGGCAGCGAATCGGGCTGGCGGACGGCCAATACAGAATCGGTTCAGGCATCCTTTACCAAAAAGAACGGTTATTTTCTGTTGTTTAATAATGCCAGACAGAAGCAGGAAAATCAATTTAAAACAATTCGCAGCTTTATTTCCAGGCGGGTAGACTATATTGTGTTTGCCCCTGTGGTGGAAACAGGCTGGGAAACGGTTCTTTCCGAAGCGAAAGAGGCAGGGATACCGGTTATCCTGATGGATCGAAGTGTTACTATAGAAGACAAAAGCCTTTATACCGCACTCGTAGGAAGTAACTTTGTGGAAGAGGGAGAGAAGGCGGGACGCTGGCTGGAAAAAGATCTAGAAGAAAAAGGGCGCTCGGAAAAGGATATTAATATAGTAATATTGAAGGGCACCCAGGGCGCATCGGCACAGGTGGGGCGTACGGTGGGCTTTTCCACGATTGCAAGCGAGCATTCCAACTGGAATATTCTGGATCAGGAATATGCGGATTTTACATCGGCCAAGGGCAAAGAAGTCATGGAAAGCTTTTTGAAGAAATATCCGGATATCGATGTGGTAATATCCCAGAATGACGATATGACATTTGGTGCTTTGGAAGCGATCAAGGAATCCGGAAGAACAGTTGGCATTGACGGAGAGATTACAATAATCTCCTTTGATGCTGTCATGGAGGCTTTGGAGATGGTAGCTGAGGGAACGATCAATGTGGATATCGAGTGTAATCCGGATCAGGGTAAATACATTTCCGAGGTTATCAGGATGTTGGAAGCTGGTGAAGAGATTGAGAAAGAATATTATGTGGAAGAAGATGTTTTTACTATAGACAATGTGACGGAAGAATTGTTGAACAAGAGAACCTATTAAGAAATGGAGTACAAATTGAGGGAAAGGTGAAAAATGGGAATGTTGAAGATTTTTTTGGTAGAGGATGAGAGCATTGTCAGGGAAGGCTTAAGAGATAATATACCATGGCAGCAGTATGGTTATAAATTTGTCGGAGAGGCAAGTGACGGGGAAATGGCGCTGCCGATGATTCAGAAGACACAGCCGGATGTGCTTCTGACGGATATTAAGATGCCATTTATGGATGGATTGTCCTTAAGCCGTATTGTACATCAGGAATTTCCGGATATGAAAATCATTATTATCAGCGGATATGATGATTTTGAATATGCCAGACAGGCCATTTCGGTAGGTGTAGAGCAATATCTGTTGAAACCTATCACCAGAGCAAATCTGCAAAAAGTTTTGACGGAGCTTAAGGCCAAAATTGAGAGTGAGCAGGAACAGAAGAATTATCAGGAGAAATTTCAGAACGAAACGAGAGAATATGAACAGTTTTCGCGAACTAATTTCTTTATGAAGGTATTTGAAGGACGTATGCCGGTACAGGAGATTTATGAAGAGGCAGCAAAATTGTCTCTTAGGCTGAATGCACCCTGCTATAATCTTATGATGTTCAGTTTGCTTGAGAAACGGGAAGGTGCAAATGCAGGATTTGAATCGGAGGAGTTTGCCAGAAAAAGAGAGGAACTTCTGCACTATTTTGTAAGATATCCGGAATATATTGTTTTTCGCTGGAACATTAATACATATGGAGTACTCATGCAGGGCAGCGCTGTGCAGATGCCGGATATGGCAGACAGATGCCTTGAGAACGTGGAACGAATCTGTCAGCCTGTGGAGGATATCTTTGACTGGTATGCAGCAGTGGGAGAACCGGTGGAAAGATTAAGTATGCTGGCGGAATGTTACAGTAATGTGAACCACTACTTTGCGTATCGTTTTCTGGTGCCGAATGAACATATTTTTACCAAGGAAGTGACCGACAGCTATATGCCTCGCGAAGAAGGCGGTAAGATCGGAGATATAGACTGTTCCAAGGTTGATCAGGAACTGATTAAGGATTTCCTGCTGAAAGGAAGTCGTGATGAGATAGCAGATTTTGTAGACAGTTATCTTCTCAGCATTCAGGAGGCATTAAAATCCAGGCTGTTTCAGAATTATCTGGTTTTCCACATTCATTTTGTCACCATGTCATATGTGGAGGAAATAGGATGCGATAAGAAGGAGCTTCTGGAGCTTTTGGGGGAGGAGCAGATTCAGGAGGTTAATCTCACTTTAGAAGAACTCTCACCTTATATTCAGAATATCCTGGAAAAAGCTATGGAGCTCAGGGATCGCGAGTCTGACAATCAGAGCAAGAAGGTGCTTAAGAAAGCGCTTGAATATATAGAAGAAAATTATGCACAGGAAAGCCTGTCGCTTAATACAGTGTCCGGTGTGGTTAATGTCAGCCCAGGCTATTTCAGCGCAATTTTCAGTCAGGCGATGGAGACGACCTTTATTGAGTATGTGACTCAGAAACGTATGGAGAAAGCCAAAAAGCTTCTTCGCCAGACAGAGAAGCATTCTGGTGAAATTGCGCTGGAGGTGGGTTACAAAGATCCTCATTATTTTAGTTTTGTATTCAAAAAAACACAGGGTTGTACACCCAGAGAGTATCGCAGTGGTGTGAAGTCATAGTCTTCCGGTTTAGCCTGAAAAGGTAAAGACTATTGGACCGGACAAGGACCGTCACTCTGTTTGCGGACAAGCTGCCAGGGGATTTCCTGAGAAACTGCAGGAATCCCCTTTAATTTTTGGATCATACATTCTGCTACACAGGTTCCCATTTCATGAGGTTTATGGGTCAGAGTGGTAATGCGTATTTTGCTTAATTCACTCAGATAGCTGTTATCGAAGCAGACTACTGAAATGTCCTGCGGGACATGAATGCCAGCATAGGAAAGTTCTTTAATCAGCCAGTATGCGGCTTCGTCGTTATAGCATATGACTGCAGTGCAGCCCTGCAGCTGCTCCTGAATAAACGTAGTCAGAAAACGGGTATCCTGTCTGGCTTCCAGAGCAGCTACATCTAAAGAGGTAAACCAGCCTACATGGGAATCCTCAAATACAACGCCGAGATCTCTCAGGCAGGAGGAAACACCAAAATAACGTTCCGGTCCCTGCATGTCATCCATTTTAAATAAACCGGCAATCCGGGTGTGCCCCATAGAAACAAGATGTTCTGCCAGAAGATAGCCTCCATAATAATTATCATCTTTGACGTAGGTGATATTGGACAGTGCCGGATAATAATTATGCAGGAACAGAAGAAAACATCCGGTAGACAGAAGCTTTTCATAAAGATCCAGATTGGGATTGGGAAGAGCGCTTTTGCAGCCTTCCACAATCATACCGCGGGGTGGGTTGTTCAGCAGACGCGACAGATATTCTCTCTCCTTGCCGGTATCGTTGTTCGTATCATAGATCTGAAGCTGATAACCCTGTTCGGACAGAAGTCCTCTGATATCGGATAGAAGGTTGGGATAGATATATTCCTGATGGCTCGCGATCAGAATGGGAATCACATTCAATCCGGTATCCCGGGACAGACCGGTGGCATAGGAGCCGCTGCCCTGTCTGCTGGCGATGATCCCCCTGGACTGAAGAAGGGACAATGCGGAGCGTACAGTCTGCCGGCTGACTCCATATTGTTTGCTCAATTCTGCTTCTGTGGGAAGCTTTCGGATATCGTTTTTGAGATTTTCTTCGATCTGCCCGGTTAACTGATCGGCTAAGTCTTCGTATTTACTCATTCAACAATTCCCCTTTCTGAGTTAAATGCTATTTTTTGTGTATGATGGATAGCGTTAAAAGTAAGAAAACCCATCTTTGTTCATGGATTGTTCATAAATTATACAATTTTTATTCATAAAAATATCAACATTAGTGAAAAAAACAAAATTATTCTACCGCATTGTAGTAACAATTACAATGCATTTAAGTAAAATAATCCCTTAATTTGTTATCGATTTATAAAAAAATATAAAAGAATCAAAAAATAATCCACTTTATTTGACTATTTGTATGATACCAATTTGAAAAGCTGAAAATTTGTATTGTTTACTTGACCAAAAGTGACCAAAACGGCTCTTTTTGAATTGTATCAGAGATCCGGATTTGTTAAAGTGAGTTCAGGAACAAGGAAACACCTTCGTTCCGGCTCGATAATTTCAAATAATTCATTTAAGGGAGGAAAACTAGAATGAAAAGAAAATTAGCGGTTTTATTAGCTGGTACAATGGTAATGGCTAGTCTTGTTGGTTGTGGTGGATCTGATGCAGCTTCCACAGAGACAGCAGCACCTGCAGAGGAAACAGCAGAAGAGGCACCTGCAGAGGAAGCAGCAGAAGAAGCACCTGCAGAGGAAGCAGCAGGAGATACAATCAAAGTTGGTTTTGCACAGGTTGGTCATGAATCTGACTGGCGTGCAGCTAACACACAGAACTATCAGGATACTTTCTCCGCAGCAAACGGATATGAGTTATCCTTCGTAGATGCTGATAATGACAATGCAGTTCAGTTAGAAGCAGTTCGTACTTTCATCCAGCAGGAGATGGATTACATCTGTATCGCTCCTATTGAGACAGCAGGTTGGGACACAGTTCTTCAGGAAGCACAGGATGCAGGTATTCCGGTACTGATCGTTGACCGTTCCGTAGACGCTGATCCTTCTCTCTATGAGACACAGATCGGTTGTGACATGGTTCTGGAAGGTGAGACAGCAGGTAACTGGTTAGCAGAGTACTTAAATGGTGAAGCAGCTAACATCCTTGTTATTGAAGGTACCGTTGGTGCATCTGCAACACTTGGACGTACAGAAGGTTTCAATAAAGTAGCAGCAGAGCACAGTGAGTGGACAATTCTTGATTCCCAGTCCGGTGATTTCACACAGGCAGGCGGACAGGAAGTTATGGAGTCCTTCATCAAATCCTACAGCGATTTCAACGTAGTAGTTTGCCAGAACGATAACGAAGCATACGGTGCAATGGATGCAATGGATGCAGCTGGTATTACATACGGTGTTGACGGCGATGTAATCATCATTTCTTACGATGCAACACATGACGGCTTACAGTATACATTAGACGGCAAGATCAACTGTAACGTAGAGTGCAACCCTCTGCAGGCTGAGTTCGCAGCAGACGTTATTCAGAAATTAGAGGCTGGCGAAGCTATTGATCCTGTAACAGTCGTTGTAGATCAGGCTTTCGTAGCACCCGGTATTACTTCTCAGTACGCAACAACAATGACTCAGGAAGTACTTGATGGTCGTGCATACTAAGATTGATATCTGATCGAAGTAAATCAGAATAGGAGGGAAATTA
>JALETS010000279.1 GCA_022781395.1 Lachnospiraceae bacterium
GAATTTAGCTCTGGTCAGATTCATATCAAAGTGCTTCGGTCCTTCTGCTGTTGCTGTGATGAACGGAAGGTTGATATTGGTTGTTGTAGCGGAGGAAAGCTCTTTCTTGGCTTTCTCAGCTGCTTCTTTTAATCTCTGGAGTGCCATCTTATCACCGGATAAGTCAACACCTTCCTGAGCCTTGAACTCTGCTAACATCCAGTCGATGATCTTCTGGTCGAAGTCATCACCGCCAAGATGAGTATCACCGTTTGTAGATAATACTTCGATAACGCCGTCACCGATCTCGATGATAGATACATCGAATGTACCGCCACCTAGATCGTATACCATAATTTTCTGTTCTTTCTCATTATCAAGACCATATGCAAGGGCTGCTGCTGTAGGCTCGTTGATGATACGCTTTACATCAAGACCTGCAATCTTACCTGCATCCTTGGTGGCCTGTCTCTGTGCATCATTAAAGTAAGCAGGAACAGTGATAACTGCCTCGGTAACCTTTTCACCCAGATAATTCTCAGCATCTGCCTTTAATTTCTGAAGAATCATAGCAGAAATCTGCTGTGGAGAATATTTCTTACCATCAATGGTACGACCTCTGTCTGTACCCATATCTCTCTTAATGGAAGCAATTGTCTTCTCAGCATTGGTTACCGCCTGACGTTTTGCAGGCTCACCTACCAGTCTCTCACCTGTCTTGGTAAATGCTACGACAGACGGTGTTGTTCTTGCGCCCTCTGTGTTTGCAATAACAACAGGCTTACCACCTTCCATAACTGCTACACAGCTGTTTGTTGTTCCTAAGTCAATACCGATAATTTTACTCATAACTATTTCCTCCTATTACTATATAAAATATTGTTAACATGTTTTAGCTTACAACGGCTACCATGGAATGTCTTACCACACTGTCACGGTAGGTATAACCTTTTTGGAGTTCCTGTGCAATCACACCGGACTCATATTCCTCGCTCTCCACCTGCATTACTGCATTGTGGAAATCGGGATTAAATTCCTCACCCACTGCCGGGATCGGTTTTACATCCATATTTTCCAGCTCTGTCATTAACTGTTTATAGATCATCTCCATTCCCTGTGCAAAGGCTCCGCCTTTCTCTTCTTCCGGCACAGTGGCCAGCCCTCTTTCAAAGTTGTCGACCACCGGAAGTATCTTCTCAATCACGCTCTTGGCACCGGTCTCAAACATTGCCGTCTTCTCTTTTTCCGTTCTCTTACGGAAATTATCGAATTCAGCCATCTGCCGTTTCACACGGTCCTCCAGCTCTTCGATTCGCTCTTTTAAGACCTCCTGTTTTTTATCTGATTTATCTTTCTTCTTTTTGTCTTTTTTCTCTTCCTTTTCGTTCTCTTTATCAGCCTTTTCCGCAGCCACTTTCTGTTCTGTATCTACAAAATTGCTTTCTGCAGATTCTGTAGAAGTCTCTTCCGCAGGCTTTTCTTCTGTTGCGTTTTCATCCTGTAATATGTCCTTTTCCTCTGCCATGCTCCTCATTCCTTTCTGTTTCACAGCTATTAGTTTGCCCTTCCACGACTATAACTATTTCGCTAATCTTTCTTATATAAATCATCCAATTGATGTTTTAAGACCTTCAGACTACTGACCACTTTTTCGTAATCCATTCGCTTTGGACCAATGATACCGATTGTTCCTTTCATACCCTCATCCAATTCATAGGTTGCTGTCACAATACTGCAGTCCCTCATGCCATCTACCGGATTTTCATTGCCGATATAAACTTGTATGCCGGTATTATTCTCATCTGATAGATTTTCCTGAACAAGTTCGCTCAATGCCTGTTTCTCTTCAAAAGTTGTAACCAGTTCACTTGCCCGCTCATGGTCTGCGAGCTCCGGATACTTGAACAGGTTCTTGGTTCCGCTTGTGTAAATCTCCAGGTCTTCATCTGCCTTAATCGCCTCTGCCACTGCATCAATCACATTGGCTACGATTTCACTGTGAATACCTGCCTGCTGTTTCATTGCAGCAATCATTCCCAGATTAATCTCTTCCAGCGATAACCCGTTGAGATGTGTATTCAACAGGATATTCAGTTTGAGAAGCGTTTCATCATTTAATTCCTCTGCAACCGTCAGCATTGTATTCTTGATCACATTACCTTCTACAACAATGACTGCCAGAATATGATTGATATCTACTCGTGACAACTGAATAAATTTTAACTTATTGCGATGATACTGCGGTGCTGAGATCATAGCCGCATATTCGGTATTATTCGCCAGGATTTTTGCTGCCTGCTTTAGAAGATGATCCATTTTATCTTCTTTCTCAAGAAGTATTTCCTTCATCTCTTCTACTTCCCGCTCTTTATCTTCCATCATCTTATCTACATAGAGACGATAGCCCTTATCTGACGGAATACGCCCGGCGGAAGTATGAGGCTGTATAATGTACCCCAGTTCCTCCAAATCAGCCATTTCGTTCCGAATGGTTGCGGAGCTTAGGTTCAAGTCGGTATACTTGGAAATCGTACGGCTTCCGACCGGCTCTCCTGTCTCCAGATAATTTCGAATAATGGCTTGCAATATTTTATATTTTCTTTCATCTAACTGCATACCACTTCTCCCATTGTTAGCACTCAATGCTTAAGAGTGCTAACATCTTCTAGTAGTAAGTTATCACTTAGGTATTTAGTTGTCAACATATCTGGTAAAAAAAATTATGAAAAAAATATGAAATTACTAAACAAAAAGAAAAAGCAACTAATCCGGACAAGCCGTCCCAATTAATTGCTTTCTATAATACTCTCTGATATTTTATGTACAGAACTGTTCCATACGGAGATTAGATTCCGAAGCTTCCCTTAACATCATCGTTGATCACGTAGTATACTGCGCTCTCTTCCGGTTTTACATATAACTCAACTGTCTTGAAATCATTCTCGTCCTTATTCAGATCATATTTCCATACATCCTTAGCGATCTTAACAAGATCCTCTGTTGTGTATGTTTTTCCAGAGAACTGTACATGTAATGTCTCTTTTACAGCTGCTTTCTTAGCAGGTGCTGCCTTCTTAACTGTCTCTTTCTTAACAGGTGCTTTCTTCTCTGCTACCTTCTTAGCAGGTGCTTTCTTAGCTGTAGTCTTCTTAGCTGTCTCTTTCTTAGCAGGTGCTTTCTTCTCAACTGCCTTCTTCTCTTCTGCTTTCTTTTCTGCTACAGGCTCTGCCTTTGCTACAGGTGCAACCGGTGTTGTCTTTACTTCTGCTGTCTTTGTATCTGCGGCTTTCGCTACTACTGCTTTCGCTACTGGTTTCACAATTGCTGTTTTCTTAATTTCTGCCATGAGTATTCTCCTTCCACATGTCCGGCTTTCCGGACAATACATCTACTACTGCAACTTTTTCATAATACATGTAATCCTATCATTTTGGATTACCATATGAGGATTTTATCGCAATCATAATACACTGTCAATCAACAATCTGTAACAAAACAAGACACTTTCTCTTCATATTTTATACGAAATGACACAAAAAACACTGTAAATATGCCATTCTGCCCTACTTCTTCTATATAAGAGACAATGCAAGCGACAATTTATTTAAATGCAAAATATGCCAATACCGCAAGGCCCAGTATGATTCGATACCATCCAAATACCTTGAAATCATGTTTCTTGATGTAGCCCATCAGGAACCGGATAACAAACACAGACACCACAAAGGCAACTACCATACCTACCAGTAAAATAGTAATCTCCGCAGTTGTAAAACTCAAACCGAACTTCATGATCTTTAACAGGCTTGCACCCAGCATAACCGGAATTGCAAGGAAGAAAGTAAACTCCGCTGCCACCGTTCTGGATACCCCGATCAGAAGCGCTCCCACAATCGTTGCTCCGGAACGGGACGTTCCCGGAAAAACAGCTGCGATTAATTGGAAGACTCCAATCATCAATGCAGTCTGCCATGTAATCTGGTCCAACTGTGTAATCTTAGCGGACGTATTTTTATTCCTGTTCTCGATCACAATGAACGCAATACCAAAAACAATCAGCGCTATTGCCACACACCAGGGATTATAAAACAGCGCGTCAAACACATCATCAAAAGCAATTCCGATCACTGCCGCCGGAATACATGCTATCAGGATTTTGAACCATAGGATAAAAATATCCTTGCGCACAACCGGCTTCTTGCAAAATTGAAAAGGAAATATCTTATTCCAGAACAAGATAACTACTGCCAGGATTGCTCCAAGCTGAATCACAACCAGAAACATATTCCAGAATTCCTCTGACACATTCAGGGTTACAAATTCCTGTAATAAAATCATATGACCCGTACTACTGATGGGAAGCCATTCTGTAATTCCTTCTACGATACCAAAGAGTACCGCCTTTAAGATTTCAATTATATCCATGTCCTATTTCCATACCTTTCCGTATAACTTATTATGCTATTTCTCCAGATATTCCAGCAATTCCAAATAGCAGTTTTCGGCATCCTTCCAGCCTTCCTCATAAAGTGCGTCAAGCTTTGCCTTATCCTTCTCTATTCTTCCGACTCCGCTTGCCTTTTTCGGGCGGATAACAAAAACATTGCCTTTCTCTTTCTGTTCTTCAATGTAATGCAATGTATTATTATAGGTAAGATGTCTCTCCCTCATCAGTTCGTATACTTTCGGATAACGAAGGTATCCGGCTCTAATAAGTGCCAGTTCCGGACCGGCCGGCTTGCGCACATATCCTTCCTCTTTGGTCATAATAATGACATTCTTATAGTTGCCATCCCGCACGGACTTCCTGATTGGAATGGAATCCGACAACCCGCCATCCAGATACAGATTATCCCCAATTCTGACATTGCGGGAAACCAGTGGAAGAGAACTGGAAGCCTGTACCGCCTTAATATCCTCATGCATATTTTTAAGTGGCAGATATTCTGCTTTGCCGGTCTTAATATTAGTGGCTACCGCATAAGCCTTACCCTCATACTGCTCAAAAGCCTCATAATCAAACGGATCTAAATAATCCGGGATCAGGCTGTAACACGTATCCACATTAAACAGATTACCTGTCGTCAGCAGACTATAGGGACTGCAATAATTCTTCTGTCCCACATAACCTACACTGACCCGATACATCCTTCCTTTCTGTCCGGACAAATAACTGCACATGTTACATGCACCCGCAGAAACTCCATAGCAACTGGAAAAGTAGATATCCTTTTCCATGAAATATTCTAAGACTCCGGCAGTGTAGATTCCTTTCAAGCCACCGCCTTCCAAAATTAATCCGGCCCGATACATATATCACTCCCTCTTTCCACCAAAACCTCTTCAATATTAATAAGAATACTAGTATTCAGCTTTCACAAATTTCCGGAACGCTTCCAAGGATCGCTCTACCTTCTCAGTATCAATGCAATATGCAATACGGAAATATCCATCTACACCAAAGCTGTTGCTTGGGACTAAGATCAGATCATACTTCTTTGCTTTCTCACTGAAGGCAATCGCGTCTGCCTCCGGTGCCTTGGGGAACATATAGAAGGTTCCGCCCGGTTTGATGCACTCAAAGCCCAGACTCGTCAGTTCCTTATATAAAATATTCATATTCGTCTCATAGACCGACAGATCCGATGTTAATTCCAGTACCTCTGCCACAGCAAGCTGTATGATGGACGGAGGACAGTTGTGCCCTGTCCCTCTGGAAATCTGTCCGCACATGGAACTGATCAGTTCCGCATCGGTACATTCCGGATTGACCGCAATATATCCGATACGCTCACCCGGCAAAGACAACGACTTAGAGAAGGAGTAGCAGGATAACGTATTCCTATAGAACTTAGAAGGATACGGCGCATCCACTCCTGCAAACACAATCTCTCTGTATGGTTCATCGGAAATCAGGAAAATATCATGGCCATACTTCTCCGACTTCTCTGTCATGATTCTTGCCAGTTCCTTAATGGTCTGTGTAGAATAGACCATACCGGACGGATTATTCGGCGTATTGATCAATACAGCGGCAACCTTCTCCGTCAGCATTTCCTCAAACGCCTCAAAATTAATCTGGAAGTTCTCTGTATTGGCCGGTACAACCTTGAGCGTTGCCCCTGTCAGATTAACGTAAGGATTATACTCAGGAAAATAAGGTGCAAAAGTAAGGATCTCATCTCCCGGCTGACTTACGCACCGAAGTGCATGAGCGATGGCACCTGCCGCTCCGGTTGTCATGAAGATATGATTTCCTGTATACTGCATACCGAATCTCTTATTTAAAGAAGCTGCAACTTTATCCCTCACGGACGGAATACCCAGGCTCTGGCTGTAACCATGCAATTCCATGGGATTTTTCTCCTGCAGCATTCTGATCATGGTATCCGTAAATTTCTGCGGTACAGGCACGGATGGATTGCCCAGACTGTAATCAAATACATTTTCATATCCAATCTCAGCACCTCTTGCCGTAGCGAACTCAGACAGCTGCCGTATCACAGATTTCCCCTGTAACATATCTTTGTACTTTTGTGTAATCATGACGTATGTCCTTTCTTATTTTTCGTTTTTAAATGTAATTGCGAAACACATTCCACTCTATGTATCGTTGTACAAATTAACAATTCAACGCAGGCACGCTCTCGCTACTTTCAGCTCGTAGCGGTACAAAGGTAAAAATCCATATGCGACAGATTTTTACCTGGAAATTTGTACATGCGTCCAAATTTCTGAATTATCGAAACCGACAAAACGGCTTCAAAGTACCTTGCTTATGAATATGTTAATTTGCACAACTCATCCAAGTTTAGTTGATAGTTTCGCAATTTCCTTCCTAAGATAATGCCTTCAAATGCATAAGTCTTCCCTTGAAATCACCCCAGAGCGGCGGCATGTTAAGTCCGGCATAGTGCAGGGTTTCTCCCTTGTACTCGGTCTGTTTGATCTCCGGCCAGTCCTGTGCATTCTCAATCACATATGTTTTATCAGGGTCCAGTCCCGGAATATGAATCCGCCTGCTGTGATAATTCGGTCTGTTCAGCACCTGAATATATGTTACAAGCGCCTCACTCTTATCCTTCGCAACCACTTCATAACAATCATAGAAATGATTATCAGCATAATGTGCAATACGATAATAGTCTCCACTGCGTACCAGATCATTGTACTTATGGTACATAGCCACCTGATCCGGGATCATGTTACGATCCTCTTCCGGAATCTTCGTAACATCCAGCTCATAGCCAAAGGTTCCCGCCAGTGCCACATAACCTCTTGTCTCAAAAGGTGTCACTCTGCCTACTGTATGGTTGGGGCAGTCAGACACATGTGCGCCCATGGTAGACAGTGGATAGATCATAGAGGTACCTGCCTGGATAGAAAGTCTCTCCACGGCATCCGTATCATCGGAACACCAGATCTGCGGACTGTAGTAAAGCATACCGGGATCAAATCTGGCACCGCCACCGGAACAGTTCTCCAGAAGCAGATTAGGGAACTCCGTAATCAGTCTCTCCTGCATCTCGTATAATGCCAGCACCTGTCTATGGAACAGTTCACCCTGTCTGTCTGCCGGCAGGCCATAGCTTCCGATATCGGAAAGCTGTCTGTTCATATCCCATTTCACATATTCGATATTGGCACTGTGCAGAACGGCTGCCACCATGTCATACACACAATCCCTGACCTCCTTGCGGGTCAGATCCAGAACATACTGGTTTCTGGCAAGGCTGCCTGTTCTGCCCGGAATCGCGATTGCCCAGTCAGGGTGTGCCTTATATAAATCAGAATCCGGCGAGATCATCTCCGGCTCAAACCAGATACCAAACTTCATACCCAGCTTATTCACTTCATCAACCAGATTTTTCAGTCCGCCCTGTATCTTAGATTCATTGACCTGCCAGTCGCCAAGACTGGTGTTATCGTCATTTCTGTGACCAAACCAGCCATCGTCCATAACCAGCATCTCAATGCCAAGCTTCGATGCCTGTCTGGCAATATCCAACAATTTCTCTGTATTAAAATCAAAATAGGTAGCTTCCCAGTTATTAATCAGAATCGGTCTCTTCTTATCTTTATATTCACCACGAATCAAATGATTCCTGTACAGATCATGAAGATTCCTGGTCATGCCGCCAATGCCCTCTGCAGAATAGATGCAGATGACCTCCGGGGCCTGAAAGCTCTCTCCCGGCTCCAGCTTCCAACAGAAATTCTCAGGATGGATACCCATCATCGCACGGATACTGCCAAACTGACTCTCTTCTATCTGTGCCAGGAAGTTACCGGAATATACAAAGTGCATACCGTAGATATCTCCGGTCTCCTCTGTCGTATGCTTCTGCTTCCATGCCATAAAAGGATGTTCCTGATGGCTGGACTCACCACGTGTAGACGCTACACTCTGCTTACCCAGCATGATCGGCCGGGTCTGGATAGCACGTTCTCTGGCCCAGGAACCATGCAGTGTGATCATTTCAAAGTCATCATTGTCCATATCGATACAGGCAGATAATACCTTAGTCAGATAAATAGGCTCTTTCCCGCCATTGATGACCCTGACACTTCTGGCAATAGCATCATTATCTGCAAAAATACTGTAAGACAGAATAACCTGTAATCCCAGAATCTTATCCTCGCAGACCAGTTCCAGTGTCTTACTCTCCTTTTCTTCTGCAAAAGTAGCCGGCAGACCTTCCAGCCTCTTCTTGCCGTCATAAATCTGATGGGATACATAAGACAGGGATACTCCCGTATGTCCTCCTGTTGTTTTGACACTTAAGCTGCCATCCCTGTAGTCTCCCAGATTATTACCTGTGTATTCCATAGGGAAAGTATCTAAGAAAGAAGTTCTGTCCCTGTTATTCTCTGACGGTACAAATGGTGCCTCCATGGTACGCATCAGATAAACCAGATTATCCTCTGTCAATTTTCTTCCATAATAAATGTGTCCGATGAAATTCTCTTCATCCACAATGCCGATACAGTAGCTGGTGTGCTCTGTGTCCAATTTAAATACCCGGTTCTTCTCATTATAAGTAATATTCATATAAAACCCCTTTCCAGATCATTCTACATCTTCCGCCCATGCA
>JALETS010000004.1 GCA_022781395.1 Lachnospiraceae bacterium
AGGCGGCAGTCGATAGCTTGCACTGATATATATAGATAATTGCGAAACTATCAATTATTCTTGAATGAGTTGTACAGATTAACATATTCATAAGCAAGGTACTGTGTAGCCGTCGGTACTTAGGTGCTGTATTTTAGCACCTTATGTACCGCTACGAGCGAAACGTAGCGAGAGCGTGCCTGCGTTGAAATGTTAATCTAGTACAACGATTCAAAAAATAGGCTAAGTTTCGCAATTACATAGATAATATTATTTCATAAGGAGAGAGTATAACATTATGAAAAAACAAAGCAGCATTTTAATAAGCGCATTACTTATGGCGGTCATGCTTCTGACAGCCTGTGGCAATGATGCAGCGAGTGCCGGAGATGTGAAGGCTGATGTAACGGTGGAAACGGGAGATACGGATACCAACGTGACGGTGGATACCGGAGCAACCGGCACAGATGAGAATATGACAGATGTGTCAGAAGATGCGGACGGTAACGGAAAAGCTACAGACAAGGTTGCCTCGGCAGATGATATGGTGACGCCGGAAGAGGTAGTAGAAGAAGGGATGGAACCGATTTACGGTGATTCCATCAAGGATGGCGTCTATGAGGTGACCGTGGATTCCAGTTCGTCCATGTTCAATATTGAATCCTGTCAGCTGACCGTGGCAGACGGAAAAATGAGTGCGGTCATGACAATGGGCGGTACCGGTTATTTGTATCTGTTCATGGGAACAGCTGAGGAAGCGGCGGCTGCCTCAGAGGCAGATTACATTTCTTTTGTGGAAAATGCAGAAGGTAAGCATACCTTTGAAGTGCCGGTGGAAGCGCTGGATGCAGGGATTGACTGCGCCGCTTTCAGTAAAAAGAAGGAAATGTGGTATGACCGTCAGTTGTGCTTCCGTGCGGATTCCCTGCCTATGGATGCCATCGCAGAGGGCGCGGTTACAACGGTGGAAAGCCTGGGGCTTGCGGATGGAGAATATACCGTGGAGGTAACCTTAGAGGGCGGTTCCGGCAAAGCAAGTGTCAGCTCTCCGGCACAGTTGACAGTAGAGAATGGGCAGGCTTATGCCGTGATCATATGGAGCAGTCCGAATTATGATTACATGAAAGTAGATGACGTGCAGTATGACCTGGCAAATGAGGAACTGGGGCTGCAGGGCAATTCTGCTTTTAAGATTCCGGTAAGTGGTTTTGACTGGAAAATGGCGGTCAAAGCTGATACAATAGCCATGAGTGAACCTCACGAAATTGATTATACGCTGTATTTTGATTCTTCTACGATTCAATAAGGAATAAAGAAAGGCAGGACGGTTTCATGGCATCTGTTACGGATCAGATTCAACTGGAATCCATCAAAGAAATTATTTTGGAGGCAAGCTGTCTTTTTGCAGACAGGCAGGCAGCAGCACACCGGCAGACCAAGGGTGTGGCGGATTATGTGACGGAAGTGGATTTTGCTGTACAGAAATTCATCCGGGATAATCTGGCGAAGCTGTATCCGGAGATTCAGTTCATGGGCGAGGAAAAGGATAATACTGAGATTGATATGAATGGTCTTGTGTGGGTGCTTGATCCGGTAGACGGTACCACGAATCTGATTCATGACTATCGTGCCAGTGCCATATCCCTTGCGTTACTTTCGGATAAAGAGCCGGTGCTTGGCATTATATACCATCCTTATCTGCAGGAAATGTACTGGGCGCAGAAAGGCAAAGGCAGCTTTTTAAACGGTGAGCCGATTCATGTAAGCAGTGCCGGAACCATGCAGGAGAGTCTGATTGCCATCGGTACATCGCCTTATTACAAACAGATGGCAGGAGAACTTTTTCCTGTTTTTCAGAGAGTTTTCGAAGATTGTCAGGATATCCGTCGAAGTGGCTCTGCAGCCATTGATCTGGCCTATGTGGCTGCGGGCAGAGTAGAAGGATTTTTTGAAAAAGACCTGAAGCTGTGGGATTTTGCGGCAGGCATGCTTCTGGTGCGTGAAGCCGGCGGTAAGGTGCTTGGCTATGACGGTACGGATTTAAAGCCGGCGATGATGACCGGTGTAGTGGCAGGAAATCCTGTGATTGCGCAGAGATTGGTTGAGGAATATCTTTAAATTTTCGTATCGGTCTGTATAAATGAAGGTAAGAGTAAAATGTGCTTGCACTCTATGCTGTAATGAGTTATACTCTCTGTTGTGAGAAAACATCACACATAACAATTTCATAAGAAAAAGTTCTTCGGGGTTGGGTGCGATTCCCTACCGGCGGTATAGTCCGCGACCCGATGCAGTGTAGCACATATCGGTGTGATGCTGCGGAGGCTGATTTGGTGTAATTCCAAAACCGACAGTAAAGTCTGGATGAGAGAAGAAAAACAGAATGACACGTGCGTAATGCCCCGAAACTATCTTTATATGTTTCGGGGTTTTTTAGCAGTTGATGAAGAATTGTTCATTTTGTTCTTTGACAAGAGAGTAAGAACTTTTTCCTACAAATCCATGGAGCATAAGCTCCGGAAAGAGAGGAAAAGAAAAATGAGTAACGGTTTATTACAAAGTATTGCGGACAATGTGATTTTTGTTCTGGTCTGTGTGGGTGTTGCGGTGGCATTATTTGCCATTGCTTATGCAGTGGAGAAGTATGTGAATAAGAGGGATGGCATTACGGAGCGTATCCTGAATACGAGGAAGATTGCCATGATCGGTCTGTTTTCAGCGTTGTCGGTAATCCTGCATATGCTGGATTTCCCGGTTCCTTTTGCACCGCCGTTCTACCAGTTGGATTTCAGCGAGATTCCGGCGTTGTTAGGAGCCTTTGCCTTTGGACCGGTGGCCGGTGTAATGATTGAATTCTGTAAGATTTTATTAAAACTTCTGTTGAAGGGAACAAGCACTGCCTTTGTGGGAGATCTGGCAAACTTCGCAATCGGATGCAGCCTGATCCTGCCGGCATCCATCCTTTATATGTTCCGTAAGACCAAGAAAAGAGCGATTATTTCCTGTATTACAGGTACGCTGGTTATAACCGTATTTGGTACAGCGTTCAATGCCATCTATCTGCTCCCGGCATTTTCCAAGCTGTATGGTATGCCGCTTGAGGCGATCATTGCCATGGGCACAGAGATTAACGGTGGAATTAACGGGATTGTCTCTTTCGTATGTCTGTGTGTTGCACCGTTAAATCTGTTAAAAGGTTTTGCAGCCTCCTTTGTATCCATGCTGGTGTACAAGCCGCTCAGCCCGATTCTGAAGACTGCGCATATTTCCCGGAAGAAATCTGTGGATAAGGTTTCACACTCAGACGTAGCGTGACGGAATAGTTATTGTTCCGGAATACAGAAAAACAGAAGAAGTTCTCTGCAAGCCGGGGAGCTTCTTTTTTGTGCGTATTTCGGTGCATATTTAAAATGAAATGTAAACATTCTCTGATTTTATAAAAAATATTAGTATGACATTTGCTATTTTCGTGAAATCCAGTATAATATTCTAATACGAATATTTCTGTGGGGCTAAAGCGGTCTGGCGGAAACGGAATGGAAAGGTCTGACGCGATATGGAAATCGAATTTGATGTGAAGATTACACCGGGTGTGTTATATGATTATATGCTGCATCATACTTACAGTCACTTGCCCGGTTTAATGGGCTCTTTAGTGGGTGTGATGATGCTGCTTCTGTTTGCATCCAACAGACAGCCTATTGCACTGATCGTTGGGGTGGTTATTTTGCTGTATCTGCCCTGGACACTTTTCCTAAAATCCAGACAGCAGATGCTTAATACGCCGGCTTTCAAGAAGCCTCTGCATTACAAATTGACAGAGGAAGGCATACAGGTGTCACAGGATGATACGACAGAGCAGATGGGATGGGAGGATATGTTCAAGGCAGTTTCTACCAGGAACAGTATCATTGTTTATACGACACCGGTCAATGCCTGTATTTTCCCTAAGAAGGACTTGGGGGAACGAAAATATAAGGTTATTGAGATGATTTCCACCCATATGCCGCCGAAGAAAGTGAAAATCAGAAGCTGACGGCAGAAATCCGACAGGAAAGGCATGGCTATTCAGATGAGTAAAATAATGGAAACTTTCAGCGCGGAAGAAACATATACTTTAGGGAAAAAGCTCGGAGAACAGGCGAAACCGGGACAGGTTTATACACTGATCGGTGATCTGGGCGTGGGCAAAACTGTTTTTACCCAGGGAGTTGCAGACGGACTTGGCATAACAGAACCGATCAACAGCCCAACCTTTACCATTGTGCAGATCTATGAAGAGGGCAGGATGCCTTTCTATCACTTTGATGTATACCGCATCGGGGATGTGGAAGAGATGGACGAGATCGGGTATGAGGATTACTTCTACGGAGAAGGGATCTGCCTTATTGAATGGGCGAATCTGATTGAAGAGATACTGCCGGAAAGTTACACGCAGATAACGATTGAAAAGGATCTTGCGAAAGGTTTTGATTATCGCAGGATCATTATAGAAGAAAAGTGAAAGAAGGCAGTCACATAGTGCCTTTTTCTTGTTGCTTTGGAGGAATAAGATTTTGAAACTGCTTGCATTAGACAGCTCCGGACTGGTAGCATCCGTTGCGCTGGTAGAGGATGATAATTTAATTGCGGAATATACCATACAATATAAGAAGACCCATTCCCAGACGCTGCTTCCCATGCTGGATGAGATTAAGAAAATGGTGGAATTGGATTTATCTACCGTGGATGCCATTGCGGTAGCGGCCGGTCCCGGATCGTTTACCGGACTGCGCATCGGTTCTGCAACGGCCAAAGGACTTGCGTTAGCACTGGAGAAACCGATTGTGCCGGTGCCTACCGTGGATGGTCTGGCTTATCAGATGTATGGTACGGATGCACTGGTCTGCCCGATCATGGATGCCAGAAGAAGTCAGGTCTATACCGGTATCTATGAATTTGTTTATGAAAACAACAGTTATGACATGCGTGTCATTTGCCAACAGTGCGCGGTGGCTTTTGATGAGATCGCGGAGCAGTTGAATGGGTTAGGGCGTAAGGTCGTTTTTCTGGGGGACGGAGTTCCTGTCTTCCGGGAGCGTATGTCGGAAGTGATGAAAGTGCCTTATACTTTGGCACCGGCCCATTGTAACAGACAATCCGCTGCCTGCATCGGTGCTCTTGGAAGTATCCTGTATGCACAGGGGAAAATAGAAAGTGGCGTGGAGCATGCACCGGAATATCTGCGACTGTCACAGGCAGAACGGGAGCGGGCTGAGGCACAGCAGAAGGAGTAAAGCAATGGTTACTTACAGACAGATGTGTCCGGAAGATGTGCCCTTTATCAGCCGCCTGGAGGAGGAAACTTTTTCCATGCCCTGGTCACCGGATGATTTTCTGGACATGATCAGCAAAGAGGATGCCCGATACTATGTGGCAGAGGAGGACGGCAGGGTCATGGGCGGCTGCGGAGTCCTGCTGATCGTGGGCGAGGGCAACATCACCAATGTGGTGATTGCACCGGAAGCGAGAAACCGGGGGATAGGAACCGGTCTTCTGAGGTATATGATGGAAGAGGGAAAGAAAGACGGACTCACGGCATATACGCTGGAGGTCAGGGTCAGCAATGCTCCTGCGATCCATGTCTATGAGAAATTGGGCTTTGTATCGGAAGGAATTCGTCCCAACTTCTATGAAAAACCAACAGAAGATGCTATGATAATGTGGAAGAGATAGGAAACGCTTGGAAGAATTACCACTGTTGTTATACTTTTTATTTGATATGATACACATAAGGGGAGAAATGTCAGCAGGCCGGGGAATATCTTTGGCTGAGGGACATGATCAGATCACGTAACACAACAGGAGGGTATCATGCGCGTTTATTTAGATGAAAATAGAACAGAGCTGGTCACGGTAGTTTGTAATGCCTGCCGCAAAGAATTATTGGTAGAAAATGGAATTCTGAAAGAAGAGTGCATTCATGTAGAGCATAATTTCGGCTTCTTCGGGTCAAGAGATGGCGAATGCGACACATTTGATCTTTGCGAAGACTGTTATCGCAAGATGGTCGCCAACTTCTCCATTCCTGTGGAAAAATGGGAAAGAAAGGAGCTGCTCTAAACTATCCGGAACGGACAGATCGGGGTACACATGTTAGATATCTGCTTACTGGGAACGGGAGGTATGATGCCGCTGCCTCACAGATGGCTTACATCATTGATGGCACGGTATAACGGAAAGAGTATATTGATTGACTGTGGAGAAGGTACACAGATTGCCATGAAGGAGAAGGGCTGGAGCCCCAAACCGATTGACGTGATCTGTTTTACCCATTTTCATGCGGATCACATCAGCGGACTGCCGGGTATGCTGCTTACAATGGGCAATGCAGAACGGACAGAGCCGCTTCTTTTGGTGGGGCCGAAGGGACTGAATAAAGTAGTCAGTGCTTTGCGGGTTATTGCCCCTGAACTGCCCTTTGAAATTCAGTGCCATGAGCTTAGTGAACCGGAGCAATCCATTCAGTTTGAAGGGTTTCGGATAGAGGCATACCGGGTCAACCATAATGTCATCTGCTATGGCTATAATATCGTAGTAGAACGTATCGGTAAGTTTGACGTAAACCGCGCCATGGAGGCGAATATTCCCAGAAATTACTGGAGCCGTCTGCAGAAAGGCGAGACCATAGAGACGGAAAACGGAATCTACACACCAGATATGGTGCTGGGTGCTCCCTGAAAAGGAATTAAGGTAACCTATTGCACAGATACCAGACCCACGGAAAGCATAGTAAGGAATGCGGTGGACGCTGATCTTTTTATCTGCGAGGGAATGTATGGCGAGCCGGAGAAGAAGCAGAAAGCCAAAGAGTACAAGCATATGACCTTTTACGAGGCGGCAGAGCTTGCTAAAAAGGCAGGCGTGAAGGAAATGTGGCTGACACATTACAGTCCTTCCCTGATTCGCCCTGAGGAATATTTACAGGCAGTACGGAAGATTTTTCCCAATACGATTGCAGCCAAAGACGGCAGAAGTGTGGATCTCTTATTTGAAGAGGAGTAGTTGAGAAAGGAGTGTGGCATACGTATGAAAAGTTCAAAGGCAATTAAAATTATTATTATCGGACTGATACTTGCAGTGATTATTCTGGTTTTTTACTATCATATAAGTAATACGGCCAAGTCAAAGTCGGAAGAGGAAGTACAGCCTACTATGGTACAGAATGTATTAATGAAGGACCTGGAGCGCAGTTACCCGCCATCTCCCAAGGAAGTACTGAAGTATTACAGCGAGATAACCAAATGCTTCTATAATGAAGAGTATACCGAGGAAGAACTGGAAGCATTGGCAATGAAGATTCAGGAATTGTATGATGAGGAATTGATCGCCAATAAGTCCAGAGAAGATTACCTGAAGGATCTTTACAGTGAGATTGCCGATATGAAGAATAGTAAATACACCATATACAGTTATGAGATTTCTGCCAGTACGGATGTGGAATATTTTACGGAGAACGGTTATTCCTGTGCCAGACTTTACTGCACCTATAATCTGAAACAGGCAGGAAGTTCAGGTGTTACCGCTTCCGTGGAACAATTCGTACTTCGCCAGGATGAGGATGGGCACTGGAAGATTCTGGGCTGGGAACTGGTGAATGATTGAGAAAGGCATGGCTATTAGCATGAAGCAGCAAAATGACGTAACGATCTTGGCGATTGAGTCTTCCTGCGATGAGACTGCGGCAGCAGTGGTCAGAAACGGCAGGGAGGTTCTGTCTAATATCATATCGTCGCAGATCGATTTACATACCTTATATGGCGGGGTGGTGCCGGAAATCGCATCCCGGAAACATATAGAAAAAATAAATCAGGTAATCTTGGAAGCATTGCAGGCAGCAGACCGGAAGCTTCAGGATATGGATGCCATAGCGGTGACTTACGGACCGGGACTTGTGGGAGCATTGTTAGTAGGTGTTTCGGCAGCCAAAGCCATCAGCTTTGCATCAGGTATCCCTTTGGTGGGTGTACATCACATAGAAGGTCATATCAGTGCAAACTATATTGAGAATCCGGAGCTGGAGCCTCCTTTTGTATGTCTGGTTGTATCGGGCGGACATTCCCACCTGGTTGTAGTGAAAGATTATGGTGAGTATGAGATATTGGGACGGACCAGAGATGATGCGGCAGGGGAGGCATTTGATAAGGTGGCGCGGGCCATTGGTCTGGGTTATCCCGGCGGCCCCAAGATAGATAAAGTATCCAAGGAAGGCAATCCCAATGCAATACCGTTTCCCCGTGCAAAAGTGGCGGACGCGGTCTATGATTTCAGCTTCAGCGGATTAAAGTCAGCAGTGCTGAACTATCTGAATTCCTGTGAAATGAAAGGTATGGAAGTGTGCCAGGCGGATGTGGCGGCTTCTTTTCAGAAAGCAGTGGTGGATGTGCTGGTAGAGCATTCCATGCAGGCGGTGCAGGAGTGTGGCATGAAGAAGTTTGCCATAGCCGGGGGTGTTGCTTCCAATTCTTCTCTCAGAAGCGCTATGGAGTCGGCATGTCAGAAAAGAGGCATAACCTTTTATCATCCTTCTCCGATTCTGTGTACGGATAATGCGGCTATGATCGGTGCGGCAGGCTACTATGAGTATATCAAAGGCGTGCGCAGCGGATTGGATCTGAATGCTGTGCCGAACCTGAAGTTGGGAGAACGATAGACGGAGGGTATATATGGATAAGAAAAAATGTACGGCTATTCTTCTGGCGGCAGGAAGCGGCAAGAGAATGCAGAGTGATGTGGCCAAACAGTTCATGCTGTTAAATGGCAAGCCTTTGATTTGGTATGCGCTACATACAATAGAAGAATCTTCTATTATAGATGATTGTATTCTGGTAACCGGTGTTGAAGATATTTCCTATGTTCAGAAAGAAATCGTAGAGCAGTATGATTTTCATAAAGTAGTGGCTATTGTGGCGGGTGGAGCAGAACGGTACGATTCCGTTTATAATGCGTTGCAATTCATCAGAGATGAAACCGGAAATGCGGCGGACTGTGATGGGTATGTGTTTATCCATGATGGTGCCAGACCTTTCCTGACAGAAGAAATAATTGAACGAGGCTATCTGGCAGTACAGGAGTCTCATGCCTGTGTAGTAGGAATGCCGGTTAAGGATACGATCAAGCTGGCAGATCCTGACGGTTATGCGGCATCCACACCGGACCGCAGTATGGTATGGCAGATACAGACACCGCAAGTCTTTGATACCGGATTGATCACAGAGGCATACAGCAGACTGATGAAGCAAAAAGACGAACTTGCCGGAAAGGGCATACGGATAACAGATGATGCCATGGTAGTGGAAACCTTGCTTCAACGTCCCGTCAAATTAGTTCAGGGTTCCTATGAAAATATCAAGATTACAACGCCGGAAGATTTATGTGTTGCGGAAGCTTTTCTGAGCCGTGGATAAGCAGGCTTTCAACGTGTGTTTTCTGTGGATAAAACTTTTTGTGTTTTTTGCAAAAAAGTTGTTGACACTGAAATTCTTTTTTGCTAGAATAATCCTTGCGCTGACCGAGAGGAAAGGCGCAAAACGAACCTGGAGAGGTATCGAAGTGGTCATAACGAGGCGGTCTTGAAAACCGTTTGTCCGCAAGGGCGCGTGGGTTCGAATCCCACCCTCTCCGCTGGAGATACCTCTCCAACCGAGCCTTAAATTGACTCGTTAATTTAAGATAGCAGTTATGAATTAGCTTTGTTTGGAGAAGTACCCAAGATGGCTGAAGGGACACCCCTGGAAAGGGTGCAGGTCGTTAATAGCGGCGCGAGGGTTCAAATCCCTCCTTCTCCGTTCATATCGCAGATGTGATATGAGGCTCGATTCTATTAGGAAGAAGAGTCAAGCACCTTGACAAATAAACAGTAATGCAACCCTGAAAATTCACGAGAAAAGGTTTCAGAGCGCGAAGCGCTGTGCAGACTGTCAGAAGACATGCCGGGCTTGTCCGGCAGATGGCAGATGACAGGATGCAGACAATGCGGAGCATTGTGAAACCGGACGTGAGCGAAAGGCGAAGCCTTGAGCTCATATGAATATTCAGAGAGTATCGAACAGATACAACCTAAACAGTAACGGATAAAAAGAAGCCAAGCTTGTTTTGATCCGGATCAAAAACTTTTTTGAGAGAGTTTGATCCTGGCTCAGGATGAACGCTGGCGGCGTGCTTAACACATGCAAGTCGAACGGAGTTATCCCGCTGACGAGACTTCGGTCAAATCTTGGGGTAACTTAGTGGCGGACGGGTGAGTAACGCGTGGGTAACCTGCCATATACAGGGGGATAACAGTCAGAAATGACTGCTAATACCGCATAAGCGCACAGCTTCGCATGAAGCAGTGTGAAAAACTCCGGTGGTATATGATGGACCCGCGTCTGATTAGCTTGTTGGTGAGGTAACGGCTCACCAAGACAGTGATGCATAGCCGACCTGAGAGGGTGATCGGCCACATTGGGACTGAGACACGGCCCAAACTCCTACGGG
>JALETS010000015.1 GCA_022781395.1 Lachnospiraceae bacterium
TCGTATTGTGCCAGACCGGCGGTGGGCTTGCCGTTTCCTTTCAGAAGAGTAAGCTCATCTGCAAGATAGTCGTAGGCCGGCGCTACCACGGTTTTTAAAAGCCGATCGTTTTCTGCCTGATAAGCCAGAGACTGTTGTTCGTTCAAAATACCTTGATTTACCAGGGCCTGCAACCGTTTTGAGAAAGTGACCTCCAGAAAATGAGAGCCGTCCTGCAAGGATTCGTAAGACATAAGATCCATACATTGTTTAATGATCTTGTCGGCACTTTCATCTGACATAAACAGACCGGCAGAAGCTTTCTCCTGTTCATACAGAATTAAGCCTTCGAAGTAGGAAGGAATCTGGGACAGGATAGAAAAATACAGCTCAATATCTTCTTCCGTATCCAGGCGATATTCGGCCAGCAGGATTGGCAGCTCGGAGGGAATCCCTGAAGAGGGAGACAGAGGCTCCGCGAAATAAGGATAAGAAGCAGTCTGTGTGGCAGCGGTCAGATAGGAATTCATAAGCCGGTAAAGGTATTGATTGGATTCGTTCAGTGTATGGATATCTATTTCTTTGAATGACTTGGCTGTCTGTGAGAGTTCATATACACTGTTGACGGCATCGCCTGCATGATATATGGGAAGGGAGAGATCTGCTTCACATATTCCGTATGCCTCAGGATTTTGTATAGAGTAGTGAAAATGAATGGGATTGGCTTGTAATTCATTGAGAAAGAAAGTCTCTGCCAATGCTTCAAATCGTGCATCTTTGTGATTCGCGTTATAGTAAAACAGGGTGCCGGCAAAAAAGCCAACGAACAGGATAAAAGCAGACACCCACTGCTTTAATGTTAAGGTGCGTTTCAAGGAGATACCTTCATAAATGATTTATATTAATATATGAAAGACCGGATTAAAAAATAATCCGGTCACGTCCATTTTCTTTACCAATATATAATTTTTCATCTGCCTGTTTTAATAATGTGGTAAGATCACTGTGGTAATCATATTCCACCAGTCCAAAGGTAAGGGATATTGAAAATTTCTCAATACCACCGTCGAATACAATGGATTTCACTTTTTGTCGGAGCCTTTCTAATGCCACCATGGTTTCATCACCGTTTAGTCCGGGGAAGATCAGCAGGAATTCTTCACCACCCCAGCGGGAGATAAAGGTATCCTTGGGAAGTTCCTTTCGAAAGGTATCAGACAAAGTCTTTAGCACTTCATCGCCGATATTATGTCCGTAAGTGTCGTTCACCTTCTTAAAGAAGTCAATATCGCAAAGACAGAAGCTAATCTGATTATCTGCTGATTTCAATAAGGAATCCAGATATTCTATGGTTTTACGTCGGTTAAATAAACCTGTTAATGTATCGGTATTCGCCTGCTTCTGGAGCCTCTCATTATACTCAATCAGCTTGCCTTCCAAAGCCTGGGTGTCTGTGCTGAAGGTATAAGCTATTAAGGAAAGTGATACAAAAACTGTCAGACTGTTTACGATCTGTATAATGACATTGTTGGATAAATCCAGAGCAATGAGCGGTGCATTATTCTGGCAATAAAAATACAAAGCAATTCTCATTGTAAATAAAAAGATAGAATAGGCAACCTTAGCTGCTTCATACTGGTATTTGGAGAAAAAGCAGAAAACCAGCAGAGTAAGCAGAAAGTGCTGTACGCCGTTATTCCAGCCATAGACAATTACGTTTGTGATGATCCATCCTAAAATGCAGATATTCAGGACACAGTAAGAGACAAATGTCTTAAAACGATAAGAGGTAATGAAGATGAATAAAAACAATAAAAAGGAAACCAGGCAGAATCCCATTTCCTCCAAATGTTGTATGGAAATAGTATGAATACAGCTGATCAGAGTGTAAACAAGCATGGTAAGAGTGATCTGTCTTACAACTACGATCAGTTTATGTGATTCGTTTTCGCCACCGGTATCCTCACATATTTTATTATTTATTGCTGATAAATTAAACTTAACATTCATTTTCTTTTGCCTGTAATTATGAAACAAACTTTTACATATAACATAAATATTTTGCACTAATTATAGATATTTTACACTATATACATAGTTATTGCAATTTAAACAACGAAAAAATTGCATTTTGTCCATAAATTGGTACAATACATAATAGAGGGAAGAGCAAAATGTTGAAAAAAGAAACGCAGAAGGTTGGATCTTCTATTAAAAATAAATTAATTATCCTGATGATGGTGGTGGCTGTCCCCTTTATGGTGATGGTCCTTTACCTAATTTATGCACTGCATAATTACAGCAATGCGTATGACAGGATTGTGAGCAATATGACGGTTGCTAACAGTTATAACCTGAACTTTAAGGAAGAAATGGATGAAAGTCTGTATAAACTGGTGGTAGGCTCAGTTACATTTGAATCGATAGGAGAGGATGAGAGTCTGCAGGACCCATATCTTCTGATTTCAGAACTTCGCAGTGAGTTTAATAATCTAATGAGTATTACCGGCGATGCTGAAAGTCGTGCATGGCTGCAGATTGTACTGCGGGATATTGATACGTTGGAAGATAAGGTAGATGATATCAAAGCAAATCTGGAGACAGCCAATAGTTATGATATGAATATTGAGATGCTCAATAACAATATTTATATTATGACAGAGCTCGTTCAGGATGATATTCAGTATTATATTTATTATCAGACCCAGAGCATGGAACATCTGACAGCGCAGCTTAATAAAA
>JALETS010000019.1 GCA_022781395.1 Lachnospiraceae bacterium
GCGTATTGATATTATTCACATGTTTGTGTGTATTGCTGGGAAATGCGAGTACGGTTGTGGCTGCACCGGCATCAAAAGTAAAGCTTACGAATTTAACATTTGATATGGATTACTATTACAATACATATCCGGATTTACAGACACAAATCGGCTATAATTACAATGGATTATATAATCACTATTTAAAGTCCGGATTGCAGGAAGGAAGATCGGGAAGCGCAGAGTTTAACTGTTTGGTGTATATGAGCAATTATCCTGATTTGCAGGGAAAGTTCGGAAATAATTATACCGCATATTGCACACACTATGAGACATACGGAAAAGCCGAGGGAAGAAATGCCGCATGCAATATCAATGTAAAAGAACAAAAAGCGGAACAATCAACCAAAAGTGTTATCGGTAGTTATACAACAGCATATAATCCGAATATTCCGCGTGCCATCAATGTGTCATTAGCAGCATCAAGAATTAACGGAGTGGTAATCCAACCGGGAGAATCCTTTTCCTTTAGTCAGACCATTCTTCCGAGAACGAAGGAAAATGGATATGTTGAAGCACCGATTATTATGAACGATGAATTCGTTCCGGGAATTGGCGGAGGGATCTGTCAGGTGTCATCTACTTTATATGCAGCAATGTTAAGTGCCGGTATACCTGCAACAGAACGACATCCGCATTCTCTGGCAGTTTCATATATTCCGACCGGAATGGATGCTACGATTTCCGGTAATGCCGTAGATCTAAAGTTTACCAATATTTTTGATAAGCCAATTCAGATACAGGCATCTGCATATGAAGGTACGTTAACGGTTACAATTAGTAAATAATAGATAAAGATAAACAGGAAAAACTGAATCCAAAGAAATCCAAAAAAAGGTTTAACAGATAGAAGTTACTGAAAATGAATATTGACATACCATAATATAAATGATATCCTAAATTAACTCTTTGCACTGCATATAAATCTACAGTACAAACTGAGCAGACCATTGGCATAAGCCAAGGAGTCGGGCCATAGGATGGCAGTGGAATCTTTTCATCCACGGGACAGTAGTTGCTAATACTGATTCGTGGGTGTTTTTTTGTCTTTATAGAATTCTCTAAAAATTCCCACAAATGTTTAGTGCCATAGAGCTATCTGAATAATTTAATTTTATAATTTAAGGAAGAATGGCCGACAATTATGGGAAAAATCAAAACATCAACAGAAAACAGGGTAACAGAAAGTGAATTCAGGAGGGTTGCCAACAGGGTATCTTTTATTACCATTGCGGAAAATGCGGTACTTACGATTTTCAAGCTGTTGGCAGGAATTATAGCGCATTCCAATGCCATGATAAGTGATGCAATCCATTCTGCATCGGATGTATTCAGTACAATCGTAGTTATCATCGGTGTGAGATTAGCCGCCAAGGATTCCGATAAAGAACATCCTTATGGCCATGAACGCTTAGAGTGCGTAGCAGCTATTGTCCTGGCAATGGTATTGTTTCTTACGGGATTGGAAATAGGTGCACAGGCTGTTAAGGATATTGTCAGTGGAAATTATGGGGAACTGGAAGTGCCCGGAATGCTGGCTTTGATTGCGGCGGTGGTATCGATTATCACCAAGGAGATTATGTACTGGTATACAAGATACTATGCACAGAGAATCGACTCCAGTGCATTGATGGCAGACGCGTGGCATCATCGTTCCGATGCCTTGTCGTCCATTGGGGCTTTGATCGGTATCGGAGGAGCAATGTTGGGATTCCCTGTCATGGACTCCATTGCCAGTCTGGTAATTTTTGTATTTATTGCAAAGGCAGCCTATGATATTTTCAGGGATGCAATGGAAAAGATGGTAGACCATTCCTGTGATGAGGTGACAGAGAAGAAAATCTATAACCTGGTACTGGGGCATCGTGAGGTGTTGGGAATAGACTTGCTCCAGACACGTATATTTGGTAATAAAATTTATGTAGATGTGGAGATTCAGGTAAACGGACAATATACACTGATGGAAGCACACAATATTGCCGAAGAAGTACATAAGAATATTGAGCAGGATTTTCCTAAAGTAAAGCATGTTATGGTGCACGTTAACCCGGCAAAATGTGTGTGAAAAATTTTAAAATAGTTGTTGAAATCTATTTTTAATCGATATATTGTATAGTTCAGTACTGAATAACTTCATTGACCGGTTGATGAGAAAAACTGTGATATTTGCAGTCATGAATGATGAATGGAGGAAACAATATATGAATGAAAAGATTTCAACACTACATAGGATTGTAGAAGAAACTGAGCCTAATATTTGCGAGATTACCGTAATGCAGGATGGAAAAGTGTGTTACGAAGATTATTGGAACGGTTTTCGGCCGGGGGATGCACTGAATGTTATGTCAGTGACTAAGAGCGTAATTGCTCTTCTGACAGGAATTGCAATAGATAAGGGATATATCGGAAGCGTAGAGCAGAAGGTCCTTGATTTTTTCCCGGAGTATACTGTCAAGAGAGGAGAAAAGACCATCTATGATGTGACAATCCGCCATCTTCTTACCATGACAGCACCCTATAAGTACAGATCAGAACCGTGGACAAAAGTGTGTACCAGTGATGATTGGACGAAAGCGG
>JALETS010000024.1 GCA_022781395.1 Lachnospiraceae bacterium
TGGAGCAGTGTGAGAAGCTTTATTATACAGAGGATAACTTTAAGGAGCAGCTAAAGGCTGCCAAGAGGATGCGTGCCGAAGGCAAGCATGTTGAGCTGCTTCCTCAGATGTAGCGCCTAATATCGGATTGAAAATATTGAGAACAGAAAGTGTGAGATGAATGAGCGAAGATAGATATTTGACCTTTGCGTTAGGCAAGGGACGTCTTGCTAATAAGACAATGGAATTATTTGAAAAAATCGGTATTACCTGCGAAGAGATGAAGGATAAGGATTCCCGCAAGCTGATTTTTGTCAATGAGGAACTTAAATTAAGGTTTTTCCTGGCTAAAGGGCCGGATGTTCCGACTTATGTGGAATATGGCGCGGCTGATATCGGTGTGGTTGGTAAGGACACTATCCTGGAGGAAAACCGTCGTGTCTATGAGGTGCTGGATTTAGGCTACGGTAAATGCCGTATGTGTGTCTGCGGACCGGAGAGTGCAAGAGAATTACTTAAGCATCATGAGATGATCCGTGTGGCCAGCAAATATCCGAACATTGCCAAGGATTATTTCTATAATAAGAAGCATCAGACTGTGGATATCATTAAGCTGAACGGTTCTGTGGAACTGGGGCCCATAGTAAAGCTTTCCGATGTTATCGTAGATATTGTGGAAACAGGCTCTACGTTAAAGGAGAACGGCCTGGAAGTGCTGGAGGAGATTTGCCCGCTGTCTGCACGTATGATTGTGAATCAGGTCAGCATGCAGATGGAACCGGATAGAATTAAGAAGCTCATTAATGATTTGAGAAGTCAATTGTAGATTAAGATTAGGTAATTGTGAAACTTATTTCAATCTTTGTAATATGTTTAAGAAAAATGTCGATGAAGCAGATTACACGACATGGAGGTTTGTATGAAAACAATTCAGTTAACAGCGAAGGCACAGAAGGATTTATTGGACAGTTTATTAAAAAGAAGTCCTAATCATTATGGGGAATATGAGGCTGTTGTGGCAGAGATTATTGCCAATGTACGTGACAAAGGCGATGAGGCGGTCTTTGAGTATACAAAGAAATTCGATAAATGGGATATTACAGCAGAGAATATTCGCGTGACAGAGGCAGAAATCGAAGAAGCCTTTGCCGGGACGGAGAAAGAATTCATAGAGGTTATGAAGCGTTCTGCCGCTAATATCTCAGATTTTCATAAGAAACAGCTTCGTAACAGCTGGATTGAAACGAAGGAAGATGGTTCTATTCTGGGACAGAGGATTCTTCCCATTGCGGTTTCGGGTGTCTATGTACCCGGAGGCAAGGCTGCATATCCGAGCAGTGTATTAATGAATGTAATCCCGGCTAAAGTAGCGGGAGTTGGTAAGATTATCATGACCACACCGGCAGGAGCTGATGGTAAGGTTAACCCGGGTACTTTGGTGGCAGCGAAGATTGCAGGCGTGGATGAAATTTATAAAGTAGGCGGTGCTCAGGCGATTGCAGCCATGGCTTATGGTACGGAGAGTATTCCGAAGGTAGATAAGATAACCGGACCGGGCAATATCTTCGTAGCACTGGCAAAGAAGGCTTGTTTCGGATTTGTCAGTATTGATTCCATTGCGGGGCCAAGTGAAATTCTGGTGCTGGCAGATGAGACGGCAAATCCCCGGTATGTAGCGGCTGATCTTTTGTCTCAGGCAGAGCATGATGAACTTGCCAGTGCTATTCTTATTACTACAAGCAAGGAACTGGCTGAAGAGGTAGAAAAGCAGATTGAAGGATTTTTACAGGAGTTATCCAGAGCAGAGATTATTCGCAAATCTTTGGATAATTATGGTTACATTATTATTGCAGAGTCTATGGATGATGCGGTTGAGGCAGCCAATGCCATTGCTTCAGAGCATCTGGAAATTCTGACTAAAGATCCATATAAAGTGATGACGCAGATTAAGAATGCAGGCGCGATTTTCTTGGGAGAATATTCTTCTGAGCCGTTAGGAGACTATTACGCGGGACCGAATCATATCTTACCGACTAATGGCACGGCAAAATTCTTCTCACCGTTAAATGTAGATGATTTTATGAAAAAGACCAGTATCATTTCCTATTCTAAAGAGGCATTGGAACAAGCTCATCAGGATATTGAGTTGTTTGCAAAGAAGGAAGGGCTGACAGCTCATGCCAATTCTATTCATGTGAGATTCGAATAGAGAATGAAGTTTCACTAAACAGGAGGTATTTTCAAATGGGAAGAGAAGCAAATATTAAGCGGACAACGAAAGAAACTGATATTGCGGTTACTTTAAATCTCGATGGAACGGGAAAAGGTGATATCAATACAGGAATCGGTTTCTTTGATCATATGCTGGAGGGCTTTACAAGGCATGGTTTCTTTGATACAAAGATTCTGGTAAAAGGTGATCTCAAGGTGGATGGTCACCATACTGTAGAAGATACCGGTATTGTGATCGGCCAGGCAATCAAAGAAGCAATCGGTGATAAGGCAGGCATTAAGAGATATGGTTCCTTTATTCTGCCTATGGATGATGCATTATGTCTCTGTGCTGTTGATTTGTGCGGCAGACCATATTTTCATTTTGAATGTGATTTTCCGGTGGAGCGTGTAGGTGAACTGGATACAGAGCTTGTGAGAGAATTTTTCTATGCTGTATCTTATAGTGCCGGGATGAATTTACATATTAAGATGTTTCACGGAGAGAATGCCCATCATATGATTGAAGCAATGTTTAAGGCGTTTGCTAAGGCACTTGACGAAGCAACCTCTTTTGATGAGCGCATCACGGGAGTGCTTAGTACGAAGGGAAGTCTGGGCTAATGTCCCCAACAAACATAGGACAATAAACTGAAGAAAAGTAACATAACAGCAGGAAGGAATTGGCAAATTATGTCATACAAGAAATTTATACCATGTATTTATTTATATAAAGGAAATGCTATAAAAGGCTTTGATGATAATACCATTATCGATACAAATCCGGTAGCACTGGCTAAGTTCTACAGTGATAACAATGCGGATGAGCTGATCGTTTATGATATGTCTGATGGGGACGCAGAACATGAAGAAGCCCTGGATATTATCAAGGCTATCTGTAACGAAGCTGAAATCCCCGTGATCGGTGCGGGTAATGTGAAGCGTATGGAGGATATCAAGAAGCTGCTTTATGCCGGATGCAAGAAAGCTGCTTTGAACTATTCAAAACCGGGTAATGTGGAGATTACGGAGGAAGTGTCCAAGAAATTCGGCAAAGAGAAAATTGTAGCCTGCGTGACAGAGGCAGATACCATTACGGCTAACAAGGCACTGATCGGAGAATATATTGAGGAGATTATTCTGGTAAAAGAGAAGGAATTGAAGGATGCTATTAATGTATCCGATTTCCCTATGATTGCTTCGGTGCCGGATGT
>JALETS010000034.1 GCA_022781395.1 Lachnospiraceae bacterium
TGGAAAAGGTCTTGACCGTGCCATTTGCATAGGCACCGTAGAAACCGGGGATAACTGCCGCATCTACACCTTCCAGCCTCTTGCGCAGATTCTGGTTTGTCGTTTCCGCATCAAACTCCCCGTCATCTTTAAAGAGAATAACTTCTGCTGCATCAATGAATTCATAGCCCAGATAATTTGCCATGATAATACCGTTCAGATACTCTCCTCGGGATGCCGCGTAATTGGTTCCGGCCTTCTCTTTAAACATCTTTTCAATTGTCTTGAACTCATTGTCCAGAGATAATTTTAACTCCAGACCGTCGATAATCTCCTGATATCTGTCATGGATTGCCTGCAGTTCCTTTTTAAAATCCTTACCCTGCTCTGCCAGATCGTAGCAGGCATACAGCATGTCCGTTACCTTAGTATCATCAGAAGACCTTTTACCGGGCGCAGAAGGCACCACAAATTTACGCTCCTTGTCTGCGCGTATGATTGCTCCCACTTTCTTAAACTGCTCTGCACTTGCCAGTGAGCTTCCACCAAACTTAACAACTTTTCTCATAGATAAATCTCTACCTTTCCCTCATTCTTATAGATACAATCCCTGTCCTCAAACTATAATTTCCGATACAGGGCACCTTCCATACTGTTTATGCCATAATACGGATTCTGTTGATACATCCGCCGGCCTGCTCAATCTTCTCGTTAAATTCCTTCTCGCTGAGTACCTGTGTCATGAATGCAAATTCCTCCGCAATTCCCACACTCACCTCTGCAAGAGAACCGAAGGCTTTCATAGCAGCCTCTTTCTGATCAGCTTTTACTCTGACAAAAAATTTGCGCTTTGCGTCGCCAATATCAGTAACTTTAACATTCTCTGCATCCCAGAAACACATAATGGTCTTACCCTGGTGTCTCGCACAGTCCACCACATCCGATACGACCGCACTGGCTGTGGGCAGCTTACCGGCACCACGACCATAATACATGGAGTCGCCCAGCATATTTCCATGTACATATACAGCATTAAACACATCGCTCACGCTGTAAAGCGGGTGCTCCTTTGAAATCATAAAAGGCGCTACCATGGCGAAGAATCCATCCTCCGTATCTCTGCTCATGGCAAGAAGCTTCACGGATTTATTCATCTGTCTTGCATATTTAAAATCCGCAGAAGAAATCTTCGTAATTCCTTCGGTATAAATATCCTCATATTTCACATTCTTACCACACATTAAAGAAGACAAAATGGCAATCTTACGGCAGGCATCATAGCCTTCCACATCAGCCTCGGGATTGCGCTCTGCGTATCCCTTCTCCTGAGCTTCCTTAAGCACATCCTCAAAATCCGCGCCTTCCTTGTCCATCTTCGTGAGAATATAGTTGGTTGTACCATTTAAAATACCGGTGATACCGTCTATCTTTTCAGCCGTCAGGGAGTAATTTAACGGTCTGATAATCGGAATGCCGCCTCCCACGCTTGCCTCAAACAAATAGTTACATTGATGGTCCTTTGCGATCTGAATCAGTTCCGGTCCGTGATTTGCCACCAGTTCTTTATTGGAAGTACATACGCTCTTCCCAGCCATGAGTGCCTGCTTCGTAAAATCATAAGCCGGTTTCACACCACCCATCGTCTCACAAATAATTACGACCTCGGGATCGTTGAGAATGATATTATAGTCATGTACTACTTTATTTTCATAAGGATCTCCGGGGAAATCACGCAAGTCAAGAATATACTTAACATTCAGTTCCTCTCCGGCTTTCTTATTAATATCTGCCTTGTTCGTCTCAATTACTTCTACGACACCGCTTCCTACCGTACCGTATCCTAACACTGCTACCTGAATCATACCTTTTTTTCCTTTCTTTTTGCCCTTTGCTCTTTCGCCGCCTTATCTTTGGAAGAATTGCTCTGCAATTCTTCCGGGCAAAACTTAGAAAATCTTATGCATCGTCTTTCGATGCATTAGATTTTCTTTTTGCCCTATTCTTTGGCTAATATCTTAACATTATGCACGCCCGCCTTACCTTCCATTGCCTCAATCATCTTGGAGGTGTCGCCTGTTGTAGGCAATACCTGTACACTCAGGCTTAAAGACGCCACACCATTGATCGGTATACTCTGATGAATGGTAAGAATATTGGCACCAAACTCTGCGATAATCTTAAGCACATCAGACAGAAGTCCTGTTTCATCATCCATCTGGAACATAAGCGTTATCGTGGTTCCCTGGGAACTGTCATGAAACGGGAAAATATCATCTTTATACTTATAGAAAGAACTCCGGCTGATACCAACCGCATCCACCGCTTCCTGTACCGACAACACTTTTCCGGATTCCACCAGTCTCTTGGCTTCCACTACCTTTAAGAGAACTTCCGGAACGGCTTTTTGTTTCACTACATAATATCCGGTTGTTTCCTGCATAACCTATCATGCCTCTCTCTGCTACCGCCACTTCCGTTTTTCCTTCCGGCATGAAAACCCGCCGTCCCTCTATGGCGTACATCTGTGTTTGTATGTCTTCATACCAAGGACACTTGTTTGTCACCGAGGGATATTCTAGCATACTTACTATTTAATGGCAACCCCAAATTTTACGATATAAATGTATTTTCCGAGAAACAATTTCTCTTCCCGATTTCTTCTTATTGGCTTACTTCACATAGAAACACTTTCCGGTAACAAAAAAAGCTCCTCCCATGAAATAATTCACAAGAGGAGCCTGCCGCTCATTCTGATCTGCTCTGAGACTAAATTAAAGGATACTTATCAGTCAGAGTCTTTACAATGGCACGAGCTTTCTCGATACCTGCCTCGCCTTCTTTGATCACAATAGAAATTGACTCTGCTACCTGATCCATATCATCCGTATTCAAACCACGGGATGTTGCAGCCGGAGTTCCGAGACGGATACCGCTTGTTACAAAAGGAGACTTCGGATCATTCGGGATCGTGTTCTTATTGGCTGTAATATGTGCTTCGTCAAGCAGCTTCTCTACTGCTTTACCTGTCAGATCGTAAGGAGTAAGATCTACCAGCATCAGGTGATTATCTGTTCCACCGGATACAATCTTAATATCCCGCTTCTGTAAGCCCTTACAGAGTGCCTGTGCATTGTCAGCAACATTCTGCATATAAACCTTAAAGTCAGGAGACAGCGCCTCTTTGAAGCAGACTGCCTTTGCTGCAATCACATGCATCAGAGGACCACCCTGGATACCCGGGAAGATTGCTTTGTTAAAGTTATATTTATCTGCCACTTCCTGACTGGACATGATCATACCACCACGGGGACCGCGCAGTGTCTTATGGGTAGTTGTTGTGGTTACATGTGCATAGGGGATCGGGCTTGGATGAAGACCGGCAGCCACAAGCCCCGCAATGTGTGCGATATCTACCATCAATACGGCACCAACTTCGTCAGCAATTTCTCTGAATTTCTTGAAATCAATCGTTCTGGCATATGCGGATGCACCTGCCACGATCATCTTAGGCTTGCACTCCAATGCAATTTCACGTACTTTATCATAATCAAGGAATCCATCATCATTGACGCCGTAAGGTACACAGTTAAAATATTTACCGGACATATTAACCGGTGAACCATGGGAAAGATGTCCGCCGTGGTCTAAGTTCATACCCATAAAAGTATCACCCGGCTCCATTACGGCAAAGAACACTGCCATATTAGCCTGGGCACCGGAATGAGGCTGTACATTGACATATTCACAGCCAAACAATTCTTTGGCTCTGTCTCTTGCCAGATCCTCTACCACATCAACACACTCGCATCCGCCATAATATCTCTTACCCGGATAGCCTTCTGCATATTTGTTGGTAAGCGGACTTCCCATAGCCGCCATAACTGCTTTGCTTACCCAGTTCTCAGAAGCAATCAGCTCAATATGAGAATTCTGGCGCTGCTGTTCGTCCACGATAGCCTGCGCGATTTCGGGGTCTACCATCTTTACTTCGTCTAATGAATACATTCCTTTATCCTGCCTTTCTCTATGTAATCTGTAAAAAGTTAGTGTAAGTATAGCACATGGATGGATTACGGTGCAATACATTATCTTGAAAGCCTAATTATTATTTCCGGAACTGACTTTTACCCGTTATTTATTCATCATAATAGATAGATTTTCATAAAAAATTAAGAAAAGTTTATGGAAATCGTATTTTGACTTTTAACGTCATTCTGATATGATATCTTCTATGAGCATATATTGATAAGACGAAGCATCGTCAGACAAGGACGTGAGATCATGGGGAATTCTACTCGAAGGAAATTCGAACCAATTATAAAATTTTATAACAAATATAAGCATATCATTCCGCTTATCGTCTACGGAATCATCTATATGTCATGGTTTGCACATTTAGAGAAAACCGTAACCAGCCATTACAAAGTGATTCATGTGGCACTGGACGACCACATTCCTTTCTGTGAGGTGTTCGTTGTACCCTATCTGCTCTGGTTTGCTTATGTGGCTACGGTAGTACTGTATTTCTTCTTTAAGGATAAGGATGACTATTTCAGGACCTGTACTTTTCTCTTTACCGGAATGACAGTTTTCCTGTTAGTGTCTACCCTGTGGCCTAACGGTCATCACTTAAGACCGTACATCATGCCGCGGGATAATATATTTACACAAATGGTAGCAGCATTGTACCAGACAGATACTCCCACAAATCTGTGGCCGAGTATTCATGTATATAACTCTCTTGGATGCCACTTTGCTATTATGAAGAGTAAACGTTTATCAGAGAAAAAGGGTATTCATATTGCTTCCTTTATCCTCTGTATTTCAATTATATTATCGACCATGTTCATCAAACAGCATTCCGTATTTGATGTGCTGACAGCTTTCATCATGGCAGCCATTATGTATGTGGTCGTATATGGTTCCGATGCTCTGCTCAACTTCTACCACAGTCTTACGAATAAAAGTAAAAGAAAACCGGAGACATTATAAAAAGATTCGCTCAGAAAAAATCCCCTTCCGAAGGGTATGAAATTCATACTCTACAGAAGGGGATTTGTTGTACAGATCATGTCCGGACGCCCGGAGCATCTGTGCAACCATATTTTCAATAATCATCCCCTGATTGATTCCCAATTTATCAAAAACAAGTGATTTATATAGATTGTCACCGGTCTCATCACTGTTTCTCATCATCTGCGTTACTAAAAGCCCGGTATCTCCCATATAAAGCTTAAAGTTGCTCCTTTCTGCACATCTATCATAACAGTTATTCACGAAAACAGAAAATGTTACCATCTTTATCATTTAAAATCGCACCGTTCGTCCGGCATACCTCTTTATACCAATACGCAGAGTCCTTAGGTATCCTTTTCTGTGTTTCGAAATCCACATAAACAGTGCCAAAGCGCTGGGAATACCCTCTCTCCCATTCAAAATTGTCCATAAATGTCCAAAGGAAGTATCCTGCCACATCGACTCCTTCCTCTACAGCCCGCTGTAAAGAAGACAGATACCGGTTCAGAAACTGTATTCTGTCGCTATCATGAATACCGCCATCCTCTGCCACAACATCTCTGCATGCCATACCGTTTTCCGTAATATAGATCGGTAAATGATATCTTTCATATAGGAATTTGGGTCCCCAGTATAAGCATTCCGGCGTAATCGGCCAGCCACATGCCGTCATCGGAAAGTCCTCAGCTCTGTCAACGTATTCCGGTTTTCCATCCTTTCCCTGCCTGATCCAATATCCGTTATAAATATTCTGTCCCATAAAATCAAGCGGCTGATGAATCAGTTTCATGTCTTCCCGTGTAATTTCAGGCAGATACGGGCCAAACTTCTCTAACCCATCCTCCGGATAATGCCCCAGAAATACCGGATCGGAAAACCACGATACATTCCAGGTCCAATTATCGATGGGCTGATTACAGTCAAAGTAAACCGTTCTTGCCGCTTCAATATCCTCTTTACTCTCTGTAAAGGGATATGCAACGCCACATGTAGGCGCATATCCGATCTTAATCGGCTGTTTCGCATATTTGCGAAGCATCAAAACCGCTTTGCCATGTGCCTTCAATACATTATGTGCAATCTGAAATACCTGCTTAGGGTCTAAAGTAAGTCCGGGAGCATGGCTCCCCTTTAAATGGCCGAGTCCTATAAAACATTGAGGCTCATTCAGCGTGATAAAATACTCTGCCAGATCACTGAAGTTTTCTGCCACAACCTTGGCATATTCCCCAAACCATTCCACAGATTCTTCATTGAGCCAGCCTTCCTTTTCCAAAAGCTTTAAGGGAAATTCCCAATGAAACATTGTGACATAAGGCGTAATGCCTCTTTTCTTCATTTCCATAATCATATCACGATAAAGTGCAATTGCCTTTTCATTGACTCTGCCCACTCCGTCCGGCAATATCTTCGCCCAGTCTAAAGAGAATCGATAAGAAGTGATCCCCAATTCCTGCATAAGCGCAAAGTCCTCTTTATATCTGTGAATATGATCACAGGCTACATCTCCGTTATGATGTCCATAAATCTTTCCTTCCTGCTTCACAAACGCATCCCATACATTCTGACCGCTTCCATCCGATGCATCTTTGCCTTCAATCTGATAGGCGCTGCTTGCAACGCCCCAGGTAAAATCCTTTGGAAACATTATATACCTCCCAGTCTAATTATAATTTCATTCTCAGTTTTCTCTTCCATTTGCAAGATTTCGCGCCTAAAAATAACTGTGTTATCGCACATTCTCCTTTCTCCGTTTATATCAATACTGTGAATACGATAATTTGCATATTCCAGTCTTTCTTTATTGATATAACATACCTTAAAGCCTCGGCCGGCAAACTGACAGTGCACACTGACCTGTCCGTTTTCATCAAACTGCTCCGGAAGAAGCTTGGGTGCAAAAGTTAGATTACCATCCACACCTTTAATTCCATACATTTCTGTTAACACTGTCAGTAAGAGCCAGCTTGCCGCACCTGTCAGATAATGATAGACACCTCTGCCATCCGGTGTAAAATATTCCGGAATACCCGGATAAATACGGGACTGTTCTATTGATGCCGCATGACGGTACAAGCTGCTGATAACCTTGTAACCTTCCCTGACAAATCCTGTTTCATAAAGTGCCTTTGCATACATGACTGCCATGTGACTAAACACAGCACCATTCTCCTTCTGTCCGTAAGCAAACCCAAACATACGCCCCATGTTCATTTTCATTTCATGAAAATCTGTATTCAGTCGATAGCCACCGATAGAAGGCTCATACAAATACAGGTCTGCCGCCTCTGTAATTTTCTGAATCTGCTGTTGCGTAGCGACACCTGACATAATTGCGAAGGTCTGGCTGGTTAACATAATTTTCGACTCTTCATTTCCACTATTACATTCCAGCGGGCATCCGTCATTGTCGTAATATCCGTTAAACCACCCTGATTTATCCTCTGCCTCCAGCCATTCTTTCTTACGGACGTTTAACACAATCCAATCTGCCTTATGTGTAAGATTTTCGGCTAATTCTCCTATTGTTACAGAAACTTTATCTCCGCTTACCGTATGGCTGCAAAAATCAGTATATTTTTTCAGCAATGTCTGCTTTGCCAAAAC
>JALETS010000036.1 GCA_022781395.1 Lachnospiraceae bacterium
GCATATCTCTTTGTAAAAAAAGTTGTTGACTATATAAATGAAGCATGTTAAGATAAGTACACGATTAAAAAATTTGATTTTTGTAGGGAATGGGTCTTTACTCGTTCCCGATTTTTTTTATAAAGCAGTTTGGGTAACTTGCGAGATATTTCCGGTAACGAACACGTAACGGACAAAATGTATTAGAATGGCTTAAAATCAATATTTGATGTTCTCAAAGAGATAACGTCAGAAAGTTCATAAATAGTTAGGCAGATGTTAGAAGACAAGAGATGACCGAGATGGAGCAAAGCGGAATTGAGGTTGTCTCTTGGATGCGCAGGAATCCGAATGGAACCCCACAACTTGATGTTTGTGGTTTTTTTTTAAGTAATATTTGTGGTATGCTTATATTGTCAAGAATATATAAGATACGAGGAGGAGTCTATCATGCCAGAAATTTCATTATTTTACGGAATTAGAGTGACAATGTACTATGACGACCACAATCCACCGCATTTTTATGCAGAATATAATGGAAATAAGGCATTAATTGAAATAGACGGAGCAAGAGTAATTAAAGGTGCTTTACCCTCAAGGCAATTGAAATTGATTTTAGCGTGGTGTGTTTTGCATCAGGATGAATTGATGCAGAATTGGGAGTTATCAAAAGATATTAATATCTTTATAGATACTTGTACTGTACTGAATGATACACTTGCATGGGATGTCAAACAAAATCGGGACAATACATCCTGTTTGGATATTGATCCGGATACTTTATATGAATTGCCTAATGTGAAAGAGAGAATAGCTTAGTTTTTCAATTAAGAAAGAATAGAAACAATGATATTAAGCGTAAGCCGCAGAACGGACATTCCCAACTACTATTCGGAATGGTTTTTAAATAGAATAAAAGCAGGATTTGTATATGTGAGAAACCCTATGAATCCACATCAGGTAAGTAAGATTGATATAACTCCGGAGGTGGTTGATTGTATCGTCTTTTGGACAAAGAATCCGGAGCCGATGCTTAACAGGCTGGATGAACTTACCACATATGATTACTATTTTCAGTTTACCTTAACCGGATATGGAACAGATATAGAGTGCAATGTACCGCATAAAAAGGAAAAAATGATTCCGATATTTCAGGAATTATCGCAAAAGATAGGAAGGCAAAAGGTAATCTGGAGATATGATCCTATTATTTTTACCAAGAAGTATACGCCGGAATATCACTTAAAAGCATTTGAACAACTTGCATCTGCGCTTAATGGATATACAGAAAAGTGTGTTATCAGTTTTGTGGATGTATATGCAAAGAATAAGAGAAACATGGAACTATTGGATTCTTATGAGCTTGATCAATCAGAGCTGCAGGCATTTGCCGGTAGAATGAGCAAGATTGCAAGAGTAAACGGAATGAAGATGGGAAGTTGTGCTGAGAGTATAGATTTGGATGAGTGCGGGATTGAACATAACTGTTGTATTGATAAAAAACTGATAGAAAGCATAATTGGCTGTGAACTAAGTGTAGAAAAGGACAAAAACCAGCGCCGGGAATGTGGCTGTATGGAAAGTGTAGAAATCGGTACATATGATACATGTCAAAATGGCTGTAAATATTGTTATGCGAATTGTAGCGAAGCAGGTGTCGTAAGGAACTGTAGTAAATATGATCCTGAGTCGCCGATACTTTGTGGTGCATTCGATGAAAGGGATAAGATTACGGTGCGAAAAGTGAAATCCCTGAAAGAACAGCAATTGAATCTTTTGGATTTATGAATTACTGAATTACCAGCTTGCTTTTTAGAATAGTAGCGGTAAGCTGAGCCCAATCTCCGTCGAAGGAAACAGCCTTCATATTGGCCATGGCAGCCAGACCATGAACGGTCCCCCACATGACAATGAGATTGTCTCGATAATGGCTCTCAGGAATACCGCAGGCTTTCATACATTTCAAGGAATAGTTCTTGAAGATGTTAAAGGGTTCATAATCACCGTTCATATCGGTATCTGTCAGGTGAATATGGTACTCGCCGGAATCAAATATATAGGAAAAATAGTGGGGATTGCTGGCAAAAAACGACACATATGCCATTCCCAGTCTCAAGGTACCTTCCCTGGGATTGGGAATATTCATTTCAACCACCTGTTTGAGTGCATTGCAGAAGCGGTCCGTTACATATTGGCGCATACTCTTCTGAAGATCTTCTACGTTTTTATAATGATTATAGCAGGCAGTGGGAGATACGCCGACTCGTTTGGCAAGCTTACGAAGAGAGAACTGCGCAGCTCCCTCTTCGTGAATCATGGCGATGCCTTCTTCCATTAAAGCTTCCTGTAGATTTCCGTGATGGTATGTTTTAGTCTCCATTCTTGTCTTCTTTCTGTCACGTTTTGTTATGATTTGTATTAGGAAATATTAGGTTTCCGTTTCATGTCTTTTCGGCGCAGCCCGTTTCTTCTCGCCTGTGTATCCCAGAAC
>JALETS010000084.1 GCA_022781395.1 Lachnospiraceae bacterium
TAACAGTCGTTGTAGATCAGGCTTTCGTAGCACCCGGTATTACTTCTCAGTACGCAACAACAATGACTCAGGAAGTACTTGATGGTCGTGCATACTAAGATTGATATCTGATCGAAGTAAATCAGAATAGGAGGGAAATTAATTTCCCTCCTTTTTCCTTCTCCAAATTTAGTGTATAATTAAAATGTATTGGAGGAATTGTCGAATAATAGACAATAATGCAGTGGAATGTGTGACAGTAGGAGGTATGAGTATGGATAGCAATATTGCGTTAACTATGCGTGGTATCTGTATGACATTCCCGGGAGTCAAAGCGCTTGATAACGTGGATTTTACACTGAGAAAAGGTGAGATTCGTGCCTTGATGGGTGAGAATGGTGCCGGTAAATCTACATTGATTAAGTGTCTGACGGGTGTCAACAAATTTGAGGCCGGCGAAATTCATGTGGACGGCATTGAGGGTTCGATTGTCAATAAAGACACAATGGATGCCCAGAAAAAAGGTATCTCAACAGTTTATCAGGAGGTTAATCTCTGTCCGAACCTTTCGGTTGCAGAGAATCTCTATATCGGTCGTGAGCCGTTGACGAAGATAGGAACAGTTAACCGCCGGAAGATGAATCAGATGGCGGCACAGCTGATGAAAGATCTGGATCTGGATATTGAAGTAACTAAGAATCTGGAAGAATATTCACTGGCATTGCAGCAGATGATTGCGATTGCCCGTGCTGTAGATATGGAAAGTAAGGTTCTGATTCTCGATGAACCCACTTCTTCATTGGATGATAATGAAGTAGAGAAGCTCTTTGGTATGATGAGAAGGCTCAGGGATCAGGGCGTTGGTATTATATTTGTAACACATTTCTTGGAGCAGGTATATGCAGTATGTGACGGTATTACCGTTCTTCGTAACGGTACTCTGGTAGGTGAGTATACAGTAGAGGAATTGCCGAGAGTCAAGCTGGTAGCAGCTATGATGGGTAAGGATTTTGATGATCTGGCTTCTATTAAACCCGAGGGAACCAGAGATTTCAGCAATGAGCCTTTGGAAATTGATGCAAAGGGATTGAGCCATGCCGGTAAGATCAAGCCTTTTGATCTGGAGATCCATAAAGGTGAGGTCGTAGGACTGACAGGACTTCTGGGCAGTGGACGTAGCGAACTGGCACGTGCAATTTATGGTGCGGACAGAGCCCAGACCGGTACCCTTAAAGTAAACGGTAAGGAAGCGAAGATCAAGAATCCGATTGATGCCATGAATCTTGGCATGGGTCTTCTTCCTGATGACAGAAAGGCAGAGGGTATTATCGGAGATTTGTCTGTTCGTGAGAATATTATACTTGCCATGCAGGCTAAGCTCGGTATGTTCAAGAAAATCCCAATGTCAAAACAGATTGAGATTGCGGATAAGTACATAGATATGCTGCAGATTAAGACTGCCAGCCGTGAAACTCTGATTAAGAGACTATCCGGTGGTAACCAGCAGAAGGTTATTCTGGCAAGATGGCTTGCAACCAATCCTGATTTCCTGATCTTAGATGAGCCTACACGAGGTATTGATATCGGTACTAAGACAGAGATTCAGAAGTTAGTCATCAAGCTGGCACAGGAAGGCAAGAGCCTGATCTTCATATCCTCAGAGATTGAAGAAATGCTTCGTACCTGTAACCGTATGGCAGTATTAAGAGACGGAGCCAAGGTTGGCGAGATCAGCGGAGAGGAAATGACACAGGAAGGCGTAATGCACGCCATTGCAGGAGGAGGTGCTGCACATGAGTAAGATTAAGAAATTAACGAAGATGCAGTTGTTCCTGCCTATCTTCAGTATGATTCTGGTAATGTTAGTTAATGTGATTTATGATATCGCAAATGGGAATGCGCCTTTTTCATTCTTTGCGATCAGTACCCAGCTTACATCATCCGGTAATACTATTTTATATGGTCGTCTGATCGATATTCTGAACCGTGGCAGCGAGGTTGCCATTCTGGCAATCGGTATGACGCTTGTTGTATCTGCTTCTGCCGGAACCGATATTTCAGTAGGTTCTGTTATGAGTTTATCCGGTGGTATGTGCTGTATGCTGCTGGCAGGTTATGGTGTGACCAATGTATCTGAATATGCACATCCCTTATGGATGGGTATTGGTGCCGGTATCCTGGTTGCGGTTGTCTGCGGTCTGTTTAATGGTTTTCTGGTAGCATACCTGAACATTCAGCCGATGGTTGCTACATTGATTCTCTGGTCGGCAGGACGTGCGATAGGACTTCTGTTATGTAACAGTGCTATTGTGTATGTACGTGTTCCGTCCTTCCAGTTCTTTGGTTCCTATATCGGATTTTTACCGACTCCGATTTTGATTGCCGCCATCTGTGTGCTTATTATGGCATTGATCTTAAAATTTACGGCACTTGGAACCTTTGTACAGAGTGTAGGTATTAATAAGAAAGCAGCCAGAATCTCCGGATTCAATTCTGCTAAGATTATTCTGATGTGTTATGCAATCTGTGGTTTGTGTGCAGGTATTGCAGGTATTACTGCTACATCCCGTATATATTCTGCAGATACCAACAATATTGGTCTGAATCTGGAAATGGATGCCATCCTTGCAGTAGCGCTGGGCGGCAACAGCTTAGGCGGTGGTAAGTTTAATCTTGCAGGCTCCATTATCGGTGCCTATACGATTCAGGCTATAACAACTACTCTGTATGCACTTGGTGTATCCTCCGCACAGGCACCTGTATTTAAGGCTATCGTTGTTATTCTGATCGTAGTCATCCAGGCTGAACCTGTGAAAACTTATTTCAAGAAACTGTCTGCTAAGCAAGCAGCTGCAAAGGAGGCGTAAAAAGATATGAAGAAATTGAAAATCAATGGCAACAGTATCTTATTAATTATTACGATCGTCCTGTTTGTGGTGATGTACGGCGCAGGCTGTATCATATATGCTGACAAGGGTTTTACCCACTTGCAGACATTTCTGAATGTGTTGATTAATAATGCCGGACTTATTTGCGTGGCATGTGGTGTAACCTGTGTCATGCTGACAGGCGGTATCGATATCTCCGTAGGCTCTCTGGTAGCCATGGACTGTATGTTCCTTGCGGTAGGTATGGAGCATTGGGGAATGAAGAGTCCTGTGCTGATGCTTCTCGTATTATTGATTGGTATCGTGTTCGGTGCTGTACAGGGCTTCTGTATTGCTTATCTGGATATTCAGCCTTTTATCGTTACTATGGCAGGACTGTTCTTTGCAAGAGGTATGACTGCGGTGATCTGTACGGATCAGGTCAGCATTGTTACGGACGCTTTGTTTGTGAAGCTGTCCAGTACCAAGCTGAATATCCCGTTTGGAATCGGTGCATACGAAAATAAGAAGGGAGTTTTACAGATCCCCTATATCAGAGCAAGCGTGGTTGTTGCACTGATTATCATAGTCCTTATTTTCTTAATGTTGAAGTACACCAAGTTTGGCAGAAGTATTTATGCGGTAGGCGGCAACAGCCAGTCTGCAACGCTGATGGGTTTGGATGTGCGCAAGACCAAGATGAAGACCTATGTATTATCCAGTTTCTTAACATCTATAGGCGGTATCTGCTACTGTCTGAACACCATGTGCGGAACAACAACACAGGCGACAGGCTTGGAAATGGATGCCATCTCCTCGGCGGTTATCGGTGGTACACTGCTTACCGGTGGTGTTGGTAACATTATAGGTACACTATTCGGTGTGCTGATTAATGGTACGATTTCCACATTGGTTAAGTCTAACGGTAAGCTGGTAAGCTCCTGGGCGAATATTGTTACGGCAATTTTGTTATGCTTCTTCATTATATTGCAGGCAATCCTTGCAAATATCAAG
>JALETS010000108.1 GCA_022781395.1 Lachnospiraceae bacterium
TTCATCCATAAGCGGTGTATTCACATTGATAAATCGCTGACCGTGTCTAGTCGCAAGCTGTTCTACCAATTCATTTGCCCTGTTAATCTTTTCATTGGTTCGGATTAACAGACAGGGTTTCATTTCTTCAGCTGCAACATCATAATTAACAGGGTAATAAGCCATCATATAAATGACAACACCGGGCAGCCTTTCCTCAATTTGCGTAATAATCCGGTCATAATTTGACATAACCTTTTCCAATGGTATACTTTCATCACTCAGATCATTGGTGCCGATATTGATGAAAACCTTGCGCGGTTCCAGTTCGAATACGCAGGCATCCAGAATCGGCAGCAAATCTGACGTTTTATACCCTCCCACGCCTCTATTATATACAATAGGGGCATCGGGGCCAAGCTCCCTGACCCACTCCTCAACAGGAAACATTTCCATTAAAGAAGATCCCGTAAAAACAATCTGACCTTTTACGGCATCCTTATTCCATATATGAAAATCCTTTACCATTTGCTCTTTTTCCAGACGCCAGGCTTCTTTTTCCATAATGCATATCTCCCTTGCTCAAATGATTTTATGTTACGAATCAAAAATACTATGGCTCATAATCACCGGAAGTCATAAATCTGTGCGCCGCCATTTTCTTCGGAAAACAGGCTTTTCACATCCACATAATACTTCCGGTAATTGTCGGCATCCACATAAACTGCCACCTGCTGCCCTATGTAAAGCTCCGGGTCAATCCAAATATTTTCACTGGAAAAGAGGTAAAGTTCTCCGCTATAGATATCCTCATATTTACATTCCAGTTTCCAGGGATGTCTACCATTTACAGCATAGTTGTAATTCAGCCTTCCACCGGTCACCTCTGCCATGACCTGTCTGCCGTTCTGCAACAGGTATTGCTTCTTTTTCTTTCGTTTCCTCACTATCAGCAGGAAAACACCCCCGATTATAGAAAAAGGCACACCGATGCAGCCCAATATTAAAGTGGGCAGATATAATAGCGAGGCCGTCCGTACCTGATGCGGATCTTCCCGATTCACGTACAGGGAAATATCCTTTCCAACCCACATACTGCTGCTGTACTCGCTTAAATACCCTTCATACTGCTGTCCACGATAGGAATATTCCACGGAGATTCCGCTATTGCCGGTAGAATTATCTCCTCTGCTGCTGTAGATTTCTGTAATAGTTCCGGTTACTTCCTCTGAAGTTCGCTTCGCATTCCAGGAAAAGAAGGCACATACAAGTGCTATGACCAGCATCAGAACACCTACTGCAAAAAAGCTGATTCCCAGTATTTTCTCTACACGACTCTCCTTAATATTCTTCTTCATGGCTACTCCTTTGTTTATACTCAATTCATATATATTCCTTTTAGAATAAAACTATCCAGAATATGTCCATCCATTTCACGATATAGCTCGTTTAATAAAAAGCCATTCTCTAAGTCAAGCAGTTTGTCCAGCGCAAAAATATGAAGCTCATATATGTGTTCCTTATCGGGCGGTGTCATGCCCCCATAAAAACAAGAAAGCTCCTTTGACTGCTGATTACCTTGTATGCTTGTCCAACTGTTACACCCCTGGATAAAATCCCTTGCTGTCTGACTTTCATTATTCTCTAATTCGTTGCGCGTAATATTGGCGGCAAGCCAATGTATCCATGCGAAGCCACCTGTGACGGGATATGCATCTTTATCTTCTAAGACCAAAGCAAAAGACACTGTGTTTTCAGGAGCATTTTCAAATGCAATCACTTCCTTTATGAGCATATTGTATATACATAAGAACATTACTGCCATACCGCTTCCTGCCCCTTCACCTACCAGCATTCGTAAACACAGTGTAACTGCGTTTTCCTTAAGCATGAATGGTTCAAACACATAATCCGCTAATAAACCGCCAAGCAGAATTCCTACAGGAATGCTCCTACGTATACTATATCATTCTGTATGCAAAACCGGGAAACCTTGATATCGGTCTCCCAGTTTGACTCATCATACTTCCTCTATTCTGAAATACCTTTATTTATCAGAACATTTACAACATTCATTTTATATACATACGAATAGCTTATGTCAGTAGCCAGTAATTGCGCTAATCTGATTCCATCCTTAGTTTCGTTTTCCTTGTCATCTGAATTCGCTAAGGGATTATATAATGGGGCAATATTTCTAATTAGAATCTGAACATTTTCATCATCCTCAAAGATCTTTACATCCATCACTCTCTTTCCCTCTCTTTTTTCTTCCATGCCCGGGTGCTTAATCATATCAACTATAATCTCCTCAACCGCAAGAGCACTGACCATCCGGATACGTTCTGATACATTCTTATCTTTAAAGAATTCTTGAACTTTTTTTGATATTCCCGTTGCTTCTTCAATTTTATTATGAATTGTCATTTCACAAATTGCATTTGCATTTTTAACACTACTATCAAGGAATAAAAGTATTTCAGCAGGTACTTTTACCTTTTTTGATACAAGCATCATGATCAAATAAGAGATTAGTAAAACAATAATACCGTTTAATGCCATTGCATACCAGATTCCGTCACTCTTAAGCGTAGGAATTAGCAGCGCAACAAGAATTGGATAAACCAGCGAATCCGGTACGGATCCCATATAAATTGACAAGCCAAATCTCTTAGTAGCCTCAAAGAAAGATATCAGCAAATACACAATCAAAACAAATGGCATACTGACAAGAACAATTACCGTTCCTCTCTGTACAATTGCATTACCACTCATATTAAACACACTAAATACTATAGGAGAAAGAATATATAAAATCACCTCCCAGATTACTGTAATAAATATTCCAATCTTAAAACTCTCCTTGAGAGAATCAATAAGACTGCCTTTATCTCTCGCAGAATATGCAATACCGTATAGTGGTGAAGCTGCATAGCCCATGCATTGAATAGGCATTCTGCCAAGCTTACGAATATTGTTGATTACTGTTACCATCGAAAGCATTACTCCATCTGAGCCGAATGTTCCGAGAACCAGTCTGTTGATAATTGAAGAAACTATACAATCAAGAATATTATCAAGAGATGATGGACATCCACTCTTCATAGTATCAAGAATCTCAGCCGGTTTAAGCACTACAGGCTTTAATGATAATCCAAATTTATGCTTTTTATATAAGATTACTGCTATTGCTGAATCAACAGCAGATGCACATGCACTACCAAGTCCAAGACCCATAAGCTTAATTGGTGCAGGAAGCAGATTAATAAAAAGTATAGAAAAGATAATATTTGTAATAACATTAGCCAGATTAGTAATCATTCGGTCTCTCTGAAATCCCATAACACTAAAAAGTGAACGAAAAACGCCACCTAATCCCTGGATAGAAATGCACCATGCACAGCACTTAATATATAATACTGCAAGGTTAACAATTTCTTCCGTACTCTTGCTACCACCAAATATCATAACTAATGGACGTGCAATAAAAAATACGAAAACAGACAGAAGGATGCCCATAAATATGGTAAAATATACACCACCTGCAAAAGCTCTCTGTAATCCCTCTTTATCATTTCTTCCCAGACGCCATGTCATACGAAGTTCTGTTCCATGTATTATAGCATTAAGAAATGATAAAAAAATCAAATATGCCGGTGCACCAATGGATACAGCAGCAACTCCTGTAGTTCCTGTAAATTTACCAGCTAAAAGCGAGTCAATCATAATCATAAGCACATAAACCATGCTTAGTGAGAAGCATGCAGGTAGCATCTGAATAATATTTCTTCTTAACAGCTTACTGTTTTTTGTTACATCAAGACTTGCTTCCATTTTTATCGATCACCATTTCCCTTCTTGTGAAATACAATCGTTCTATCATAGACAATCTCATAATACGAAGGTCCAACCCCTGTCTTATCCACATAAGCACGGAATGCCATAACCAACGGATTATCATTATCTACTCCATAGAACCTTCCTTTTTCATTTCCGGTAGAGTACTCTATAATTCTTGTGTTCTCATCAATCTGTGTTCTTGCCATTTTGTAAACATAGTAACTGTCTGCATCCTTGCAGTTATCTCCTAAATATTCCTGAGCAGTTCCCGGATACAGAGAATCATATACACTGCAAACACCATTAAGCATCGGCTTTGCATATAATACTGCATTTGAATAATGAGCTTTTCCTGTTGCTGTATGATTTACACCATAAACAACAATAAAATCATCATCTGAGTTAAGGGTAAAATCAGGTGTCATAGTGTAACTGGTATCGCGGTTATCACCCTTTGCGTTGAAATCTGTTATGTATGCAGTAAGTCCTTCTGGAACTGCAATCTCTCCCCCTAACTCTTCATAATTGTATTCATCACTGTATTTTGCAATGATTGCCCGGCGGATAGTATCAAGATTTTCTTCAGCATTATCTAGAATTGCAACCTCATGTTCGCCGGTTCCCCTAGGTATAATCGTTTCGTTGGCATACGGATTAGATGCAATCTCTGTCTTTGGTGTTACACGGTAAGCAACAGAACTTTCAGAGAGCCTGGTAATATACCTCTCGTATTCGTCGCGATTCTTTGGCTGCGAAATTCTGCCTATCATACAGAAGGTATCCTTTCCCTTTTCCAAACCCATCCTGTATGTCTTCTCAGGGATAGTCATAACATTAATCATATTCTCAGAAATACCTGCTTCTGTAAGATGCTCTATCACCTGTTTTGTCACGGTTTTGTTGGCACTTATTAAGATGACTGCTTTTGAACCATAAACACTGTCTCCGTCACATTTTACTCTTCCATCACATACGGATGTACCAATGGAGCCAAAAATCGAATGGTAAAATCCTGTTTCCTCATTACCCACTCGGAAGTATCCCTTCTCACCTGAGTAGTTCTTCCCTTCCTTCTCCTCAGTAAACATGATGTAATTAATGAATGAAAAATACTTGCATTCAGGCGGAAGTTCTGTATATAGGACCAAAGCCTCATCCTGGCGAAGTTTATACTGCCATCCTGCCGGTGAAAAAAATGGATTAGCAGGATAATTTTTCACATCCGGATCATCATATATGGTTGCTTTCTCATCATCCCAGCCACGCTCAGCATTACCTTTTGCAAAATCCTGATTCGGTGCCGGTGGAAAAAAAAGAACTGTATATACTGAACCCGAATTATTTCCAAAACAGCTTAGCAGTTTACCCTTTGATGCCATTTCGATAGTATCAAATTCTTCGAATGAACCCTGCTGTACATAAAAATCACTGTTTTCTAATTTTGTTTTCAAGGCATTCATATTGCCGTTCAAATCCTGTTCCTCCATTTCTTTATATTAATACAGTGGCACTATATTAGTAGATTATTATACCATATATAATTTGTCAATCTATGTCTCCTCGCTGACTTGATCCAATTACAATACACAAGCTAATTATATTAAAGCCCCTAAAGAAAGCAGTTCCTTCTTTCGTGTCGTACATCTTTCCTTCTCTTATGCTTTCTTAATCGGATGCCTGATTACAGTTTTCCATTTTTCAGGAGCAACCTTTCTTTTTCATCCTTTCTTTAATCCGGTGTATTTACCGTTTGAGCCACATCCAATATCTCCCGCTGTTTCTTCTTACTAAATCCCCCAAGCACAAGCTGATACGATTTATCCAATAAATCCTTCAATAAATCATCCGGCACTTCACCATCCGGTTTGATAGAATTCCAATGCATTTTATTCATATAATATCCGGGAATAATATCCTCGTACTGTTGGCGCCAAAAATCACCTTCCGCCGGTTCCAGTTTCAGCGTAATATAATATGGCTCATCATTATCATCCAAACAGACTGCTGCAAACATTTTCCCACCTATTTGATAACGAATCCAATTCCAATCTTGTTGAATGTCTTTTGTCACGCCTGCCTTGTTCAGTAAATATTCATCAATCCATGTGTACCGCATAAATCAGTTCTCCTTCTTTGTATTTTGTAGCCTAGATATTACCTTCATATTTCCTTTTCATACGTTCTATGCTGACCTTAAGCTCCTCCCGTATTTCTTCCGGCTCCAGTAATTCTACCTTTTCCCTGAAAAATCAAATAATTTTCCCTTATCATCGCTCATAAACAAAGCGGAACAATATAAAACGATTCATGTTTAGATTATACTATAAAAATTGATAATACAGCTATGGATATTCATATTCAAAAGATGCTTTGTCTGTTTCAAAACAAAAAACAGGCCTTCCAATTCCATATCGCCCTGTACAATCCGAATCTTTTCATTTTCAATCTGTACCACTTTCGCTCCCAGATACGTAGCCAGTCTATATTCTTTCCCATACCACAGGATAACCCCTATAACACCGGTAAAGTGAATCCCTGCCATAGGAATATCCGCCACGGACAACATCAGGGAACCACCTGAATAGAAACATTGCGTCCAGGCATATTGTCCGGGAAAGGATCGTCCTTCATCCCCCTCCCAGTACCCTTTTGCATTCTGAAAATGAAAAATCTGATCATTGATACACAGTGTTCCATTTACTGTATGTCTCATACTCCACACACTGTGCCGGCATTCCATGAACGGAATCAACGCAAACGGTCCCATAATATCATATCGTAACGGAGAAAGTGCACCAAAATCCAGTTTTCCGTTTACTGTCAATCCGGGCATGCGTATCTTCAACTGTAAACCATTCTGACCAAATTGATTTTCTCCAATCCGAAGATCCTTACCCTGTTTCCTAAACATTTCCGGTGGAAATATAGCATTCCAGGCATCATGATCCATAATTATCTGAATGGAACAGGTGCGTTCCTCTCCACTTTGGTGCACTGCCGGGATCACTGCCAGAGTCTGGGAAGCGGACTGGCATTTCATATACCAGCCATAAAATGTACCTTTCATATCTTCTGCCTCCATCGATAAATACTCTTAAGTATTCCCTTGGAAAGCAGGATTGATTCATTTCTGTTGCCATTATGTCGTCCAGAGCCGCTCACATTTATAATTCACTTATCGTTTCAGTGACCGTATTGGATAAAATCCTCTTCACCGGCTTCACAACGGACGTTACTGAAGCAAATACTACCACAAGCAAAATGATGAGTAATTCCCTAACCGGAACCGTCCATGGAGTGCCAAAGTATCCAGAAATTATGGATTTGTAGAACTTCATGTGCAAAAGTAAACCGAGTATTCCACCGGTTAGTATTCCGGAGAAAGCATAGCTTAACGTTTCTGTGCAAATCATTTTGCAAATCTGCTTGTTATCCATACCTATTGCTCTCATGATTCCATACTGCTTGTTTCTGGCAGATACACTCATTGAAATACTATTGTTAATATTGAAAACTGTAATAAGCGCAATTATTCCAAGAAATCCGTATACAAGCAGTGAAAATGCCAAATACGTGCTGTTTACTGACTTTTTGCTCTCCCGTCCATCGCTCAGCTTTATGTCATCTCCAAGAAGTTTTCTGATCTCCTGATCAATATCCTTGTCTGCTTTCTTTGTGACCTGAATATCAATAATGGCATACTCATCAATTCCCGTAAGCTTTACAAAGGTCTCCTCAGAACAGAGCACTGTCGGTATATCCGATGCACTGAACGGGCTGTCCTTAAGCACGGCGGCTACTGTCAGTTCGTTTCCCCTGTACCGGATTTTATCGCCCAGAGTCAGTGGATTGCTTTTGTCAAAAACAACCATAACGGAGTTGCCGCCATTTTTCACTGCCTCGATATCGCCTGATAAATAATCATCCTTTGCCCAACCAAACTGTAGCTCTTCATATGAAATCAGGTCCATCCTATTTACATCCTTCGTGGAGCTAATTTCATCGCAGATGTGCATTCTTCCATATACGTATTTTATGCCGTCAATTTTCTCAATCTCTGTTACAAGCTCCTGTGGTAAAACAGAAGCATAGTCCTCAGCAAAAACTGTCATATCCGGAGAATATGGTTTGTTAGAATTGAGTGCACAACCAATCCAATCAATCATTACGGAAAAACTCAAAAACAGGATAATACTTAATGCAAATGATCCGGTCATCATAATAAGGCTCTTCTTTTGTGAAAAAGCATGATGAATTCCAAGGGCATTTTCTACTTTGAAAAGCTTTGTGTTGGCCGCCTTTTTAGTATTCCTATTTTCTGTATTTCCTAATATTCCTGCCACCGGAGTCACTTTTGCTGCCCGCTTTGCGGGGGCATTGGCAGCTATCAGTACTGTAATGATTCCTATCACCGTACCACTGATGATTCCTACCAGACTCAGTTTGAAAACCGGCATATTCTCCCATTCACCACCAATGACAAACCTAAGGATTGCACAAATTCCCCAGGATGCAAGTGTTGCAATAATGATGCCAAATGGAATCGCCTTTTTGCACCAGTTTAATGCTTCCAGTCTTACTATGTGCTTAATCTGGGCCTTGCTTGTTCCAATGCAGCGAAGCATTCCAAAATACTGGGTGCGTTCAGCAATGTTGCTATTCATGCTGCCTGCAATCATAAGTACACCGGCCAGCATTACAAGTATAACAAGGATAAATGCCACACCATATAAACCTACCACGTAACTACTGCTGCTCATTCCCAGAATGCCAAGAATAGCCGCATTTTCAGCTACAACAGACTTATCCCATCCGTGTTCTGCCATAAGTTTATCTATGGTCTTTCTTATGGTCCATGTATTACCAAACTGAACATAGTAAACCGGGTGCATGCTTTCCCCATTTTCTTCCATAATCTTTTCAAAGGATTCCATGGAAACAAAAACCCCTATGGCATCATTTCTCTGAAGCAAAGTTCCGTCCTTTGCAATTCCACTGATTACATATTCAAAGCTCCCGTCCGGTGTCACTAAGGAAACCGTATCACCAATCTCCTTGGAAAACTGTCTTCTGTAATTCTCACTTACTACGATTTCACTCTCATTTTGGGGAAGAGCTCCCTCTTTCATGCAAAGAGCAATCTTATCCCAGTTTTGATTTACTCCACATACTACAGTTTGCTTTCCACTTACATTGTAGTCCTCTGCTAAGTCATAGTTTACTACATCATACCAACAGGCTTCCTTTACCACAGCTTTTCTTGAAACAGCTTCTGCTTCTTCTTTCGTAATATTTGTAAGTGCAATATGCCAGTTACCGTGCTTTTCCATCATTCTCACACTTTCGTGTCGATATTCCATATCTGCCATAGTGAATACACCTGTAATAAGAATTACTGCCAGCATGATACAAAAAATGGTCATCCTGTTCTGTCTTTTATGTGCTTTGGCCTGAATAGAGGCTAAACTTAAATAACTTCTCATTGTTTTCGCCTCCTTCTTATGCCTGCACGTTTCCAAGATCAGTAACCACTCCGTCTTTTACCTGCAAGATTCTGTCTGCAGACTGTGCTATGACTCTGTTGTGGGTAATCATGATGATTGTCTGCTCATATTTTCTTGAGGCATCCTTTAAGAGAGCAATTACTTCGCTGCTGTTTTTGGAATCCAGATTTCCTGTTGGCTCATCTGCCAGAATAATACTGGGTCTGGTTATCAGTGCGCGACCTATCGCCACTCTCTGCTGCTGACCCCCGGACAACTGGCTTGGCAAATGTTTTCTTCTATTCTCAAGATTCAAAACCTTCAGCAATTCATCAAGATATTTCTGATCAGGCTTCTGGTAATCAATCAGAAGCGGAAATACAATATTCTGCTCCACTGTCAGCTCCGGAATCAGGTTAAAAGCCTGAAAAATAAATCCAATATTTCTACGCCTGAATACAGTAGCCGCATTATCTTTCATTGCCATGATGTCCTTGCCGTCAATGATGACCTTGCCCGAAGTTGGTGAATCAAGCGCTCCTATCATATTGAGCAGAGTACTCTTTCCGGAACCGGACTCTCCAACAATAGCTAAAAACTCGCCTTTTTCAACTGAAAAGCTTACATTCTTTAATGCCTCTACTGCAGCCTCTCCACTTCCATACGTCTTTGATATGTTTTTTACTTCTAACAAATTCATTATTCCTGTCTCCTCTTTCTGTTAAAACACATTTTGTAGTTCATGCAATTATCATATTCCATAAACCCTACAGCATCATTACAGAAATACTACTATTTTGCAGGAATCAGGAAATTCATAATAAACGTAGTGCCAACTCCTATTTTGCTATCAACCTCTATGGTTCCGCCGTGTGCCTCCACAATGGCCTTTGTTAGCGAGAGTCCCAAACCAAGTCCCTGTGAATCCTTGGAAAATCTGCTTCTGTAAAAACGCTTAAAAATATGATGGATGTCTTCCGGATGAATGCCACATCCATTATCCTTAACCTCTATTTTCAATAATGTATTGAACCTACTCCATTCAATTGATACATAATTGCCTTCCTTTGTGTGATCAAGAGCATTTTTAACAAGGTTCTCAATAGCCTCTGTCATCCAGTCTCTGTCGCAGAAAAAAGTCACATTATCCGCGCCTGAGACCACGATAGACTTACCCTCTGTCTCTGCTCTGTATGCAAAATGCAGCTCTATATCCTTGATTATCTCAGAAACATTTTCCTCAGTTTTATTAAATTCCATGGAACCTGCATCCAATCTGGTAATCTTCAGAAGATTTTGCACCAATGTCTCAATTCGATCCAATTCCTTCACGGATAAGTTGACAAATTCTCGCACCTGCTCTATATCCTCTGCCTCCTCCAAAATTCCGTTATAAATATTCAGGGCAGCCAGTGGAGTTTTTAACTGATGTGAGATATCTGAAATAGTGTTTTTTAGAAATACCTTTTCCTTGTTCTCTTTTGCAACCTTTGAAGTCAGAACTGCAGACATATTGTTTATTGACCAGAAGAGCTTGAATAGTTCACCCTCCTCGTCATTTTCTATTCTTGCATCTATGTCCCCGGCTAAAAATGCCTCGATTTTTGACTCTGCGTCCTCAAGAATTTTGTCCTGTTGTATAAAATAGAGATAAACCGCAAGCAAAATACTGACAGAAACCAGGATACAAAACAATAGTAGAAAAAGTGATAATTGCCTAAATGTGAAGTAGATAATTACCTGAGATATTACTGTCGAAGATATCATAATTACCACTATTGTCATAAATAACATCTTTATATTTTTATTAGCCAATATTCTCATTCCACTTATACCCCATTCCTCTGACAGTCAGGATAATTTCCGGTTCACTTGGATTATTTTCCACCTTCATGCGAAGTCTTCTAATATATACCGTCAATGTGCTGCTATCAATATAGTTTGCGTCACAGTCCCACAATCTCTGCAGTATCTGCTCCTTTGTCAGAACGATATTAGGATTCTGGATAAAAAGGCAGAGCAGTTTATACTCTCCGGTTGTAAGATCAATCTGCTCTCCATTTTTGTAGACCTGAGCCTGAAGCAAATTTATTTTAATTCCATTTGAAACGAGTTCTGTATCATTTTTTTCGTTGCTCTTTGTTCTACGCAAAAGAGCATTTACTCTTGATATCAAAACACCAAGTTTAAAAGGCTTTGTAATATAGTCGTCTCCGCCAATATCAAGTCCCATGATAATATTCATTTCTTCATCAGATGCTGTCAGGAAAATAATCGGCACCTCAGATTCTTTTCTTACCATCTTGCATAAATCAAAGCCACAGCCATCAGGTAATGAAACATCTAAAATCAGTAGGTTATACCGGCCCTTTCTCCAGCACTCTTCTGCTTCCTTTATTGTTCTTGCAATTTCTATCTCAAACCCCTGCTTGTTCAAAGCAAACGATAGTCCTCTAATCAAGCTTAAATCATCCTCAAGCAAAAGAATTCTGTTCATGACTCACTCCTCCCAAATCTATAATAGCATTATAGCATTCTTGCAAGAGTAAAGTGCTTCAATTTTGTAGTGTTTCTGCTACTACGGGGTAAAAAAGGTTCGCTCAGCAGCGAACCTTTCTTCGCACTACATACGAGCAATTTCCTATCACATAAAAAGAGACCGTAAGATGAGAGAAACTTGGACTCATCTTATGGTCTCTGGTTAGTTTTATTTGGTTGTTGGCGATAAACTCCGGATTATTTCCTCTCCCATTATACACCTACCCTAACGACTTTAAACCACTTCTATATTCCTGCATTTCTTCCTCACTGAACGTATCCATAACCTGTTGCAGTTCTGCTACTACCTTTTCTCTTTCCTTTGGGAGATATGCAGAAACAGGATAGAAATTTGATACTGTATTGGCAAAAAGATGTGTCCGTATCTGTAAATTCTTAATAAAAACCTGCATCTCCAAAAGTCGTTCCTTCTCGCCTGCCGGAATATATTTCCCCTCTTTCGCAAGCATATATAATTCCGTTTCCGGGAAAAGCGTCAAAGCATCTACATATATAAAATAGGGATTAAGCTGACAAAACACCTTCGCACTATTCATTGCATTGCGATAACCACCACCTGCTCCTGCTAATCCTGCCATATACACAAAATAATATTCAATACCTGCTTCATCCAGTTTCCGGCATTGCTCTATAATATCCTGTGAGGTATAGCCTTTGTTCGCTAAGGCCAATGTATCATCATCTCCACTTTCCGTACCAATACTAAGCCCATTTACTCCCATTGCACGCAATTTCTTTAGCTGCCATACTTCTTTATTCTTAATATCTCTGATACTTGCGAACATTGCTATGGTCTGACATTTAATCAGATAGTCCCTCACTGTCAGTACATACGGTTTCAATTTTTTATAACTAAGTGCAAACGGATTTGCTCCTGTCAAGAAAATACGCCTTGCTCCCGGCTGATACCTTTTAATTTCCGCTAAATCTTCCTCAAATTCTGATAACGGCGACAAGCAGAATGGCTCATCTTTATATAAATTACAAAACCGGCATTTCCCATAAGTACATCCCGATGTAAGCTGAATAATGCAGGAATTGGCTTCATAAGGCGGTCTCCATGTTCTTCCTGTAAAATGCACTTTAAAACCTCCTTTACAAATGAGGAAGGTTCTTACGATATATTCTCAATTCTTCCTCATTCCCACTTTCAATAATCTCATCAAAAAATTGCAAAAGTTTCATTTTGTCATCAGGTAATTTTCCCTGCATTTGGATTGCATTGGATGCTCCAAAAGCAGCAAATACTACCGGAATCCTGAGATTTTCTACAAGGGTCCTCAATTCCTTGTATTTTTCAATCTCACTTTCCTCTTTCCAATTCCCTTTTTGTATTTCCTGATAAAGCTCCGATTCCGGAAATACGGTCAGCATATTTGCACCTACTAATTTAGGATGAATCTGATTACAGACTTCCGCAGTCAGCCTCGCTCCCTCCTCTCCATGTCCTGCTCCGGAAATACCGGTCAGGTAAAAAAAGTTGTAACTGATGCCCGCTTGATCCAGCCTTTTACATTGCTCCACTATGTCAACGGAAGTATATCCTTTATTCATAAATTTCAATGCTTCATCGTCTCCTGTTTCTATGCCGATTGTCAATCCATCATATCCCGCTGCCCCTAATTTCTGCAACTCTGTATCTGTCTTTAAAGCAACATCTGTTATTCTCGAGAAACAGCCTATCGTTTGGTTTTCCGGAAAATACTTTTTAATCAGGTCAGCAATCGTCATTAATCTGTCATATTTCAAAACAAACGGGTTTGCTCCTGTCAAAAAAGTACGATATATTTTATACTGCTTCCACGATTGGAATTGCCTTTTTGCTTCTTTAAGATCGGCCTCTACATCTTCAAGCGGTGACATTCTGAACTTAAACGGAATGTCATCATATAACGTGCAAAACTTACATTTATGATGCGTACACCCTGCCGTAACTTCCAATAACAAAGAGGATGCTTCATAAGGTGGCCTCCATATTGTTCCTGTATAATGCATAGTATTTTCTCCCTTCCGTCTTTTATGGGATAAAAATACTCCAATGCTCTTTTGGGTTCAAGTACTGTCTTTTTGTGATTGTAGTACTATTTTCTATACTATGTAGTAAAAAAGACAGTATATTGCTTTTCTGTTCTCTGTGCGATATACTGTCCCCAAGTATTATCCTGACTTACCATTTCTCGGAAAGAGGTTATTATGGCTACTAACAAATTTACAGATGAAAATACTATTGCACGCTGCGTTCCCATGAGCAAATTGCAATCTGTCATTGGCGGCAAATGGAAAATCCTGATTTTATGGTATATTTCCTTTTATAAAGTCCAACGTTTTGGCGAACTTATGCGACGACTTGACGGGATTACACAGTCTACTCTTACAAAACAACTGCGGGAATTAGAAAGCGATGGTTTTATTCATAGAGAAATCTATAAAGAAATTCCCCCAAAAGTTGAATATTCTCTGACGGAGTTCGGCGAAAGCTTTATTCCGGTTTTGCAAACTATGATGACCTGGAGCGAGACATATCTTTGTCCGGATTACAAAAGCCCTTATTCTGATTAAGCTATAAAATAGCCAAGCTTCACCAATTTGTATACAGACTACTTTGCCGGGATTATATTTCGCTCTGCAAAAATCTTTTTTGCCACAAATACAGCATTCAATACCTTCGGAAATCCCGTATAGGGGATGCACTGAATAAATGTTTCAATAATTTTTCCCGGAGCAATACCAACATTCAAAGAACCATTGATATGTACCTCTAACTGCGCCTCACATCCGCCTGTAGTTAATAGACTTGTTATGGTGATTATTTCTCTTTCCTGCAGACTAAGCTCCCTTCGTGGATATATCTCCCCAAAGGCAAACTCGACAATATATCTGCCTATGTCCGGTGCGACATCTTCAAGTGACTTTATTACATTTTCGCCACCCATTCCGTCAATTTTTCTTAACTGTTCCATTCCTTGTTCAAAACGCGTCTGTTCCATTTGCTTTTACCTCCCAAATTATTTTATAATTTAGAGCATATTACTTAAACCATAGTTGAAGTCAAGAACTTTTTCGAGGTAACAACATGACAATAGGAGAAATAGCAGAAAAGACAAATCTTCCCGAAAGCACACTGCGATACTATGAGAAAAAAGGATTGATAAGAGTATCACGTGACAAGAATGGCAGACGTGATTATGAAGAAAGCGATATTGAATGGATCAAATTTATCCAACGCCTTAAGGAAACCGGCATGCTCCTGAAAGATATCCAAAAATACTCTGATTTGCGATACCGCGGGAAAAGCACAATGCCGGAACGCTTGAATATCCTCCAGTCACACAGACAATACGTATTAGACCAGAAGATGAAATGGGAAGAATATCTGCAAAATCTGGATAATAAGATTGAATTTTATAAGCAAGAAATGGATGAAGATGAGAGCTAATATCCCTGTCTTGATAATAATGATCAACTGTTAATACAGAATACTGAGAATTATACGTAAGCGCTTAATTTCGGGGTGTACCGCTGAAATTAGGCGCTTACTATTTAGAAATACATATACCTCTATTGTCTAATTACAAATTATTTTTTGCTTTTAAAAGAGAATAATCTCTTCCATAATCACAAGGCCTTATCCGCTTCAATATTCTATCTCCCACCTCCGGTGACCAATATATCATAAGATTCTTTCTTGCTCTCGTTATTGCTGTATAAAATATATTATGTGTAATTTTGTCTTCAGATTCATCTGCAATCACTATTTTTACCGAATCGTATTCCAAACCTTGCGCTTTATGAATTGAAACAGCATAAGCAACCTGAAACGGAACTATGTGTTGATTTCCCGATGAATCTTCATCACTTTCAAAAGGTTTTGTTCTGTACACTTTAAACCCTACTGTTGTGCTCTCATCATCTCCAGATATGTAGTCCAACCCATTTTCCCAGTTTACATCATCTTCTGTAAATAATGCCTCTACCTTAATTGTAAAATATATAAATGCCTGTTCTTCTGAAATATCAACTATAATTCCTTTCAAATTATTATATAGCAAATCAAATCGTCGCGAATCATTAAAAAGAATGGGATCATTAACCTTGAAGCTCCATATTCCAAGATTAACTGCCTTATTAGGATTGCTAAGCTGAAGTAATTTATTAATATTATTCAACCCATATAAGCCATTATAATTCAGACATAATATAATCTCATCCTCAGATCTCCTCACAAATATATCATCGTCTATATCATGCGAATAGTCGTTTCGAACATTTTGCTCCAATACAATATTATCTTCTTTCATATTGCGCACTTCATCCCATAACCCTACTAGATTAGGGTCTGAACTTCTATGTGCAACTTTTAACTCATTTTGACAAGTCTCCGGAATTACTGCTTTACAAATATTAAACCAATTGCCAAATCCAATTGCTTCAATCTGATAAGTATCTCCTACTAAAATTAGTGTAGCATTGCCAATTTTATTTATAACAGCTAAGATATCTTCATTCTTCACCGTACTACATTCATCAACAACCACTAAATCATAATTTGCAATATCCGTTTCTGATGTATTAATAAACGAATCTATTGTATAGAAATTGCCGTTTTCATCCTCATTTCCTATTTTTCTGCGCATATTATCAACAGCCGGATTTGTTTTTGCTAGATAAAGCCGATTAACTCCCATAAGCAACTTTGAAACATGATTAATTAATGTAGTTTTTCCTGTTCCCGCTGCTCCATAAACAAAATAAACATTTGAACAAGAAAACATTCCCTTTAGTATTTCTTCCTTAACCGGATCATCAAGCTTTTCCTTACCAGACAATTGTTTAAGTTGTTCCACCAAGTCATTTGAAAATCTGTCTGCCAGCATAGATGGTATAGTTGTACGATTTAATAGTTTTTTGATTATCTCAACAATATCACTTTCTTGCCCTTTATTATATAAATAGTCTTTATATATACCTATTTCTGATCTAGGTCGAAATCCCTCATATAACCCATCATTATATTGCGAAACAATTGTTTCAATTTGTTTTTTATCTCCCATTTTTTCCAGTTCACTAAATTGAGTAAAAAGCTTACTGTTATGGTATGCATTATCCTCAACATACCTAGAAATTATTTCCCCTTCATGTCCTTTTGGATCAATACATTCATATAATTCGTATAAATTCGAAACATGTCCTTTAGGATTAAATGAAAATGGATTTTCATCGAACGGCCTACACTTTGATGATAAATGAAGACTTGCATAAGTTCTTCCATTTTTGTAAGGCCACTGGTCCTTAATTATTTCATTATTCATTCGGTTGAGCAAATATCGAAGTATATTTTTCCCGCAATAATTTTCTAATGAATATTCTCTGCATCTATCTAAAATATCAAATATATAAGAATATTTATTTTTTGTCGAAGCAACTATTTTTTCTTTTAATTTCTCATATTCATTTTTTTCATAATCAATAATATCAACTAATGATACTTGATATTCCTTTATATAGTCCATCACAAATTTATATTCTGCATTTCCTCTTTGAATATTAGATGCAACATTTATACTCGAAGCAAAATTATTAATTTCACATGGTCTAATAGAAACATCCCAATCACTAATAATCTTAATAGGAAAATCAACTCCGAAAATATCAATATATGTATCTACAAATTTTAATGCTACAGAATAATTTGCAAATATATCATATTTTGTGAATGCAGTAATACGATTAAACTTATTTGGTTTGCCCAATGCTGGTTCTAATGAAACTTCATAATATGTCTCTTTATCTACAAAAAAAGGTTTAATTCTACTTATATAATAATTATCAGCACTTGTAGTAATTGGATTTGTCCCTATCAGCTTAATTTGTTCGGCTACTTTGTTATAATAATCCTGTGTCTCATTATCTGTATCTAACAAAAACAAATCCAGATTCTCAAGTATCTCAATATCATAACGATCCTTCATTACCTTTTTGAGTTGTAGCATATACTGATAGTACTTTAGCATTAATCGTTCAGCTCCATCTTCTGATGGCGTAAAATGAGAAACGGATTTTCCCAAGTATCGATAAAATCTTCCGATAAATTGATAATCTGGTACATTTGCAAATTCTTTACCTACCTTATTCACTGAGCGAGGTATATTAGGATGTAAATCTGTCCATATCTTCTCAGCAATGTTATCATTAAGATTTCTAACTAAAGCCAAAATACGGATTGCAACTTCACCCCTATTCTCCTTATTGATGGATAATAATGCCTTATCTATCGCATTGCTTGCCTTTATTATTTCTTTATCAGTTAATATATCCATTAGCACCTCTTCTTTCTTTTTTATATCATTAACTAATTACACTGCTAGTGACACTTAATATTAGCTATTGTTATTCATTTCTCATATTAATATCATTTTATAAATATTACTTTTATAGTTTATTATACTACATTTGTTTTTCTTTCTCAATAATAATCAAACAATTAAATGTATCTTATTAAACACTTCGTAATTCATTCTCTGCTTTTCAACATATTTTCTCAAATCATATATAAAAAAAGCAGATAACCATAACGATTATCTGCCCTATAAAACAATCTATTCCAAAAAAGACACTAAGAATTCTTCTGATGCCTAATACTACTATTTGTAATCTTTCATCTCGTGTCCAAGATATGACTTTGTAAAACTGAACAATCTCTCACTCTCGTCTATCTCATAAAACATCCCAAGATAATCCTTCATCTCGTCACACAGAAAAGGTGGCAACGTAATTATGCGATTACTTTTTGCTGTTTTAGGCGTTGTGATAATATCCTCACCCTTTGAGCGATGAAATGTTTTATTAATTCGTAATGTCTGCTTTTCAAAATCAAAGTCACTCGGTGTAAGTGCCAGCAGCTCTCC
>JALETS010000122.1 GCA_022781395.1 Lachnospiraceae bacterium
GATTCAGAACAGGAGGTATTCCTATGGCATATGATTTGGAGAATAAACTGGTAGTAGGTGTTTCATCAAGGGCTTTATTTGATCTGACTTATGAGAATACGATTTATGAGTCGGATGGCGTGGAGGCATATTGCCGCTATCAGATAGAACATGAGGATGAATTACTGCGGCCGGGACCGGGATTCCCACTGATCAAGGCATTGCTTAATCTGAATCAGCTGCCGGGAAAAGAAGGAAGCGTAGAGGTCATTATCATGTCCAGAAACAGTCCGGATTCTTCTCTACGTGTCTTTAAGGCGATAGAACACTATGGGCTAAATATTACCAGGGCTGTTCTTGCCAGCGGGGCATCGCTTGCGCCTTATCTGACTGCCTTTAAGACTGATTTGTTCTTATCGGCTTATGAGGATGATGTGCAAAGTGCCATTGATTCTAATATTGCGGCAGGCATTATCTGTACAGATGGTCTGCAGACCTATGACTGCAATCATCAGATTCAGCAGATCAGGATTGCATTTGATGGAGATGCAGTTTTATTCTCCGATGAGTCGGAGCGGATTTATCAGGAACATGGTCTTGAAGCTTTTGAGGATAATGAGAGGCGCAACGCCAACAATCCATTAAAGGCCGGTCCCTTTGCGAAGTTTCTTAAGACATTGTCAGAATTACAGAAAGACTTCCCGGGAGAAGAGGCACCTATCAGGACAGCACTTGTCACTACCAGGTGTGCACCTACCCATGAGAGAGTTATCCGCACTTTGCGTGCATGGAACGTGCGTATTGATGAAGTGTTTTTCCTGGGCGGCATCCGCAAGAAAGATGTATTACAGGCATTTGGTGCTCACATATTCTTCGACGATCAGTCCGTACATACCGTACCGGCATCAGAAGTCGTGCCATCGGCAAGGGTACCTTATAAGAACAGAGAACTTGAACAGGAAGCTGTAGAGGAAGACAGCAGTTAATTATATGAAATACAGAGAAATCGTACCGGCAAAATTCATAGAGAGACCCAATCGTTTTATTGCCTATGTGGAGATAGCGGGACAAAGGACTAAAGTACATGTGAAGAATACCGGCAGATGCAGAGAACTATTGCAGGAGTATGCACAGGTGTATCTGGAGAAAAGTGATAATCCGGACAGGGCTACTGCCTATGATCTGGTGGCAGTGGATAAGGCAGGAATGCTGGTAAATATGGATTCCAATGCTCCCAATAAGGTGGTTGGGGAATGGCTGTCAGCAGGTGGACTCTGTCAGGATGTCAGTCTGGTCAGACCGGAGACGGTCTTTGGCAATTCCAGATTCGATTTCTATGTGGAAAGTGATTCCGGCAGGAAAATATTTATAGAAGTAAAGGGTGTTACTCTGGAGAATGAAGGGGTAGCAGCATTTCCTGATGCCCCTTCGGAACGTGCGGTTAAGCATGTGGAAGAACTGATTGAAGCAAAGCAGCAGGGTTATGAAGCGTATCTGATTTTTGTGGTGCAGATGAAGGGTATCAGATATGTGGAGCCTAATAATAAGACCCAGCCGGCTTTCGCAGAGGCTCTTAAGAAAGCGAGGTGCGCAGGGGTAAAACTGCTTGCCTATGATTGTATTGTTGGGGCGGACAGTCTTAGACTGGATCAGCCGTTACCGGTCATTGTGGACAGCTTGGATCAGATTGCCGGACCACTGCTCACATGGTATGACAAAGGTAGAAGGATTCTGCCCTGGCGGGAGGAACCGACACCGTATCATGTGTGGCTGTCTGAGATTATGCTTCAGCAGACCAGAGTAGAGGCAGTGAAACCTTATTATGACAGATTCTTAAAGGCCTTACCTGATATCCGCAGTCTGGCAGAGGTAGACGAGGAACAGCTTTTGAAACTGTGGGAAGGACTTGGATATTATAACAGGGCGCGTAATCTGAAGAAAGCGGCCATGACAATTATGTCGGATTATGGTGGTGAGATGCCCGGACAATACGATGAGTTATGTAAATTATCCGGCATCGGAAGCTATACGGCGGGTGCCATTTCATCAATCGCTTTTGGCAATCCTGTACCGGCGGTAGATGGTAATGTGTTGAGAATCTTGTCCAGACTCAGGGTGGATGACAGAGATATTCTGGACGCAAAAGTCAGGAAGTCCATAGAAGAAGAACTGCGCGGCGTGATGCCGGCAGACAGACCGGGAGATTTCAATCAGGCATTGATGGAACTGGGAGCCATGGTGTGCATACCGAATGGCATGGCGAAATGCGAGGAATGTCCGTGGAACCATCTGTGCGAAGCGAGAAAACAGAGCAGAATCGCGGAATTTCCTAAGAAGGCGCCTAAGAAACCCAGAAGCATTGAGAAGAAAACAATTCTTGTGATACAGGATGCCGAGAAAGTGGCACTTCATAAACGTCCTGATAAGGGGCTCCTTGCCGGAATGTATGAATTTCCTTCTATGGAAGGACATAGAGAGGAAGAAGAGGTTATAGAGTATTTGAAACAGCTGGGTTTGCAGCCCCTGCGTATCCGGAAACTGGAAGATACGAAGCATATTTTTACCCATAAAGAATGGCATATGATTGGATATGCAATAAGAGTGGATGAGTTATGTAAACTTGAAAAAGCAAGTGCTTCAGGAGAACTTTTGTTTATTGATCCGATGGAGACCCAAAGTAATTATCCCATTCCTTCAGCTTTTGCCGCATATGCAGATTATATGGAGATGAAACGGGGAATCCGGAAACCATAAGTTACATGATGAGACAGGAAAATAGCACTGCTTTATGATAAAATAAGAAAATCCTAAGAAATGAATAGGATTTTCACTCGTTATATATGGTAGAATAATACAATCATGGAGAGAAAGGTAGAAACAGTATGAAACTATTATCGGTTGCAATTCCGAGTTATAATTCAGAGCAGTATATGAAGAAGTGTATTGACTCCTTACTGGTAGGTGGGGAAGATGTTGAGATTCTGATTGTGGATGACGGCTCGAAGGACAGGACGGCGGCGATTGCAGATGAATATGAGGCTATGTATCCTTCTATCATAAAGGCGATTCATAAAGAAAACGGCGGACATGGTTCGGCAGTCAATGCGGGATTGGAGCATGCTACAGGCTTGTATTTTAAAGTGGTAGACAGCGATGACTGGGTGAAGGAGAGTGCCTATCATAAAATTCTGGATACGCTGAGAGACATCACAGCGAGTGGACAGGCGCTGGATATGCTCATCAGTAACTTTGTATATGAAAAGGAAGGCGAGAAGAAGAATAAAGTCATGAAGTATCGGCATGCTTTGCCGGCAAATAAGATCTTTGGCTGGAACGAGGTAAAGCATTTCCATAAAGGACAGTATATTCTGATGCATTCTGTCATATTCCGTACAAAGCTGCTCAAGGAATGTGGGTTAAAGCTACCGGAGCATACCTTCTATGTAGATAATATATTTGTGTTTGAGCCGCTTCCTTTTGTCAAGAATATGTATTATCTGGATGTGAATTTCTACCGTTATTACATAGGAAGAGAAGGACAATCTGTTAATGAAGAGATTATGATTTCACGGATTGACCAGCAGATTAAGGTCAATAAGATCATGATAGATTATCTGGTGGAAAATAAGGCTAAGATTTACGGTAGACGGAAACTGAAAAATTATATGCTCAATTATCTGGAGATTATCACCGTGATTTCCTCCATTCTGCTGATTCGTTCCGATACGGAGGAGAATCTTCAGAAGAAGCAGGAATTATGGCAGTATATCAAAGAGAAAGACAGAGGTCTGTTTTTCAGACTGCGCTATGGCGTGCTTGGTAACTCCATGAATCTTCCCGGTAAAGGCGGAAGGAAGATTTCGGTAGAAGGCTATAAGCTCTGTCAGAGATTTTTTAAATTTAATTAGTAGGATATGGCAGGGGCAAAATGAAAGGGATGTTTTGCCCCCTGTCACTTTATAAAAGTATTCTCCCAGTTGTTTCTAAAATTCTTGTCCCGGTATTTTTTGGGAGTTAATCCGGTATATTTCTGGAATGTCTGAATAAAATGACTCTGGGAGGAAAAGGCAAGATAATTAGCGATATCAATGACTTTGTAATCCGAATAGCATAACAGATTCTTAGCCTGTTCAATCCGCTGGAGCATAATGTATTCGCTGATGGAAATACCGATTTCCTTACAGAATAATTTGGACAGATAGCTTTCTGAAAGGTTCAGATATTCTGCAAGCTCTCTGACGGTAATTTTATTGTGGATATGACTGTAAATATAATCCATACATAAAATGATTGGCTTGGAGAGAATATGTTTCTTTTTTAGCAGGAGCATTTTGTTGCAGAAATCAAGACTCATTGCTTTATGAACCGCTTCTATTTCTTCTACTGTCTTACATTTATCCATCTTACCAATATAGAAATCGCTTAAACCATAGGCCTTTTCCTGCTCCATACCTTTTTCCACACAATAGCGTGTTACGAGAGCCACGGTAATCACAAAATGATAGCGGATGTTCTGCAGAGGATTTTCAGAGAGGATGCCCATGCCATTCGGATTGACAAAGGTGTGCCTAGACAGATTCTCTGTGATATAGTCTACGTTACCTTCTGAAACTGCTATGTAGTAGTTAAATTCTTCTTCCAGGGGACGATGTTCCCTTAATATTTCATGCTGGATAAATTCACTTCGGCACCATTCTCTGTCCAGATTCATATGAATAACCATACCTTTCCCTTTATCTGTCAATTTATATATACCGTACACATATTGTGTAAGGCACTGGTTTATCTCTTATTTAACAAAATAACATGATTTCTCTGACACGGCAATTGAAATAACTGCATAAATCCCCGAAAAGCAATTGAGAACATGAATATGACAAAATGAACATGAATATTATGTTTATTGCACCTCCTCATATCTATAATAACAATTGTTAACAGACAAGTGTTTAAAAGGAGAGAAAATGAAAAGAATTCAATTTGTTGATGAAT
>JALETS010000125.1 GCA_022781395.1 Lachnospiraceae bacterium
TACTTTAAATCCATGTACGCTAGAGGATTCGAACCCCCGACCTTTTGGTCCGTAGCCAAACGCTCTATCCAGCTGAGCTCAGCGCACATTTTCACAACAAAAGTTATTATATAGACTTTTGTTGTGAATGTCAATAGCTGATTATCAATTTTATGCCCTCAGACACTCATGGATTTCCTTTTTACATCAATGCCTGCACAATCATGACTGCCAGACACAGAATAATGTATAACAGCATGCCGGGATTTAAAATAACGGTCTTAAATCGCTGCCCCTTCTCAATGATTATTTCTCCCATCTTCAAAGTTATCTTAGATTTATTTACCAATAGCAATATAATGCCCGCAATCGCGATTGCATAGATACAAAGCCCATACAGACCAAAAATCATTGCACCCATCGGGGTCTGCAAATCTACATTATTCAGAAGCAGGCCTCCCAGCAAACTACCTACAAAGTTAACCATCATATGTATCGCAATGCAATACTTCACATTTCCTGTCCGCACATAGATATAGGCTAAAAAGCATCCTAACAGGAAGGCATAGAAAAACTGATTAAAGTTCAAGTGGAACAGTCCGAAAATCAATCCTGATACGATAACAGCTGTCCCCTGTCCATACTTTATAGCCCGGTCACAAATGAGCTTACGAAACAGAAGTTCTTCAAAAAATGGTGCCAGAAGTACAATATAGATTGCAGATATCCAGATATTTCCTGTGGTAACCGCATTCAGCAGCACATTCTGCACCGGCGCTCCCTTGATTAATCCAATTCCGGTCGTTACGACAAGTCCAGTCAGATTACCCACAATCATCAGGCCATATGACGACATAAAGGCCAGTAATATCTGCCACGGTTTCATCGAATGTTTCTCAATAACGGGTGAATCCTTCTTCCTCATCAAAAGAAGTGCAATCGGATACCCAATCACATAGAGAGGAACCATGCCCGCCGCAAACATAATATCATAATTCTCTGCCCATTCCGGTTTCAACAATACTAACAATTTCTGGCACCCGATCTGAATTGCAAAAATCAGAGCCGTACCAATAAAAATCCTTAAACCAATACTTGAAAACTCTTTCTTATTTTCTGTCGTTTCCATTTCCTTATACTCCCTTTTTCACATAATAACAGATTGTTCACGACTTATGTCTTCATGTACTAGCTGATATCTAACTCCGGCGGTACGTCTATTTCATCCGAAATATATTTACCGTTCTTCTTACGTTGGCGCACGCACTCCGTCAACAAATATTCAATCTGCCCGTTCACAGATCGAAAATCATCTTCTGCCCATGCCGCTATGGCATCGTATAACTTGGCAGACAATCTGAGAGGTACCTGCTTTTTGCCCGAATCTCCCATACTAATAACCACGCCTTTCTGTTAGCCTGCAAACTTATATGTATGCATAGCATACATTTCGCAAGGCACAAATTGTTGCGTAACACGAACAAGTTCGTGTGAAAAATCTTCCGCATATGGATTTTTCACACTAATATAGACTACCGGAATTAACAACCGGCTGCGCATCATGGTTACCGCATAATACTACCAAGAGATTGGAAACCATTGCCGCCTTGCGTTCTTCATCCAGTTCCACCGTATGTTTCTCATTCAGACGTTCCAATGCCATTTCCACCATGCCGACTGCACCGTCAACAATCATCTTTCTCGCATCAATAATAGCAGATGCCTGCTGTCTCTGCAACATAACAGCCGCAATTTCCGTAGCATAAGCCAGATAAGTAATTCTCGCTTCCACGATTTCAATTCCCGCTTCTTCCACTCTTGTCTGGATTTCGTCCCGAATCCTTCCGGCTACAATCTCACTGGAACCGCGCAGACTTCCTTCATCCGCCATACCGTCTCCGGTAGTATCCACATTAGGTGCCACATCATAAGGATAAAGCCTTACGATATTTCTCAGGGCACTGTCACACTGTAAAGATAAGAATTCTTTATAATTATCTACACTAAATACTGCTTTGGCCGTATCTACCACACGCCAGGTAACTGCGATGCCGATTTCTACCGGATTGCCCAGGCAGTCATTAATCTTCTGTCTGCTGTTATTCAGCGTCATAATCTTCAGAGAAATCTTCTTGGAAGAAGACTCTGCACTTGTAGCTGCTGCCGCATTAGCCGCTGCTGCCAGATTCCCCAGACTGTTTAAATTGCTCACATCCCCACTCTGGTTCAGCTTCGTTCCGGCCGCCGGATTCACACTGCTGCAGAATGGATTGACGAAGTAGAAGCCATCTCCTTTTAAAGTACCAATATATTTACCAAATAAGGTCAGCACAAGCGCTTCCTGGGGTTTTAAAACCTTAAGACCCGGCATAAGGAAAATAGTCGTAATGAATACCACAATACTAATAATCAGAAGCAGCGGGTTTCCGATCCGGTCAATCAGGAAAGCCCCATAAATAAATCCTGCAATGGACAGCGCCATAAAAAGCAGGATGCCCAATAGCATTGGCATACCATTCTTTTTCCCATTTAAGACTTTTTCTTCTATCATTTCTTTTTTCTCTTCCATAATCATCTTCCTCTCTTTCTTATGAAAAGATATATTTGTTTTGATATCAGAATGATATCACTATTATTTCTTTTTGTAAAGAAAAATTTCCAATTTTCCAGAATCTAAAAATCGCCATCTCATTATCAATTCTTGCGGTAATTGCTCCGGCATATTGGTTAATGAATCGACATCTGATACAATAGATACAAATCAAATATACAGATCACAAGCTTATTCACACAATTTCCAAAGTTTCAGAAAGGACATAACGCATATGAATTTACTGACAACCGCACCCATTTTCCAATCCAACATGGTTCTGCAGCGTGAGAAACCGATCGTCATCTGGGGAAATGCCCCTGTTGACAGTCACATATCAATCTGCCTGCAAACCCCTGCAGGTATAGCCAGCGCAGATACTGTTGCCGAATTGAACACTACTTCTTCCGTTGGCAAATGGCAGTGTACCCTGCCACCTCAGTCTGCCTGCGAGAATGCCAGACTTACCATAAGCTGTGACCGGACGGGATGCGAAGCAATCACTCTGGATCAGATTTCCATCGGCGATGTCTGGCTTGCCGGCGGTCAGTCCAACATGGAATTTTTCTTACGCTACGACCAGGACTGGGATATCGTGAAGACCTATGAAAAGAATCCTAAGATTCATATGTATAATGTGCCGCAGCTTGCTTTTCCCGGACAGGAAAGGGATACGACAGGATACGGTGTCTGGCTTAAAGAGGGCGACACCGGTTTTGATACCTTCTCTGCTCCCGGCTATTCCTTTGCCAGAAATATACAGCCTCATATCGGCGTACCCATCGGCATCATCGGCTGTAATTGGGGTGGCAGTACCGCTGCCACATGGCTGGATGAGAGTTGTTTAGAAGAAGAACCGCTTGCAGTCTATCTACGGGAATATGAAGAAGCATTACAGGAGTATACTCCTGAGGAAATGAAAGAAATCAGTCTGAAAGCTTGGGCATTCGAAACTTCCCCGAAGCATATGGAGGAATTCATGCCTCTGCTGTACGGCCGAGACAGAGCATGGCAGGAGACCTATATGGAAGAACATGCAAATGATCCCTTCGTTCCCATGGGCCCCTATAACATCAATCGTCCCGGCGGACTGTATCA
>JALETS010000130.1 GCA_022781395.1 Lachnospiraceae bacterium
CGGACCATTTTTATTGGGGATATATTTCAACGTGGAAATCAGGAAATTGAGTGTTTAGAGTATTTAAGAAATAGTAATATTATCTGTGTAAAAGGCAACTGTGAGCTTTATATTGATAAAGGTGTGTGTATTGATCCTGATGTGGAATATCTACAGGACTATTACGATAATATGCGGAAAAGATTAACAGCAGAACAAAGAGTATTTATTCATAAGTTGCCGTTATATTATGAGAAGACAGTCAATGGGCATAAAATATTGTTTTCTCATTTTTTGTTTCATGATATAGAAGCTGATTATCCGTATTATCAGTTATCTGATATGGAGACGGATATATTTTCAAAGGCTGTAAGCTCCAATGAATTACGGAAATATGATTTAGTAGTAGTAGGTCATGCTCACAGGAATTTTGTGGATGAAAATGTGGTGGGCGTTTCGGCTGCGGGGATTGACAAGCCAACATTTATTTTGATCGAGATTGATGAAAAAGTTTCTTATAGATATGTTTCCGAAGAGTAAATATGTTAAAGTAAATATTTTGCTATTGTGAGTATAGGAAGAATGAGAGAATATAAAGGTGACAAGGGAAATCAGCTGGAAGGGAGCATCAGCGAAAAGATCAAAATCAATATAAATGGAGCACAAAACGGACTATTTATTAACGGAAAAGATTTGGATAATCCGGTACTGCTGTTTGTATCAAGCGGCCCGGGTACAGATGACTACTTTTTGAATGAAAAGTACCCGGATATGCATATTGAGGATGAGTTTACGGTCTGCTATTGGGATTATCGGGGTATGGGGATTGTTTATGATAAGAATATAGATCCGGCATCGATTGATTTAAATACGCTTGTTGAAGACACTGCCTCAGTGACAAAGTATTTGATGGAGCGATTTGGGAAAGAAAAGATATATATTATGGCATTTTCCGGTGGCACAAATATTGCTTTAAAAACAATTGAGAAATATCCTGAATACTATTATGCTTATATAGCTATGGCTCAGGTAATTTGTCGCGGTGAAGATAATGATACTCTGATTTATCAGTTTATGAAGGACACCTTTACGGAACGAGGAGACAAGAAAAAGCTTAAAAAGCTTGAGCAGATAGTGGATAAAAAAGATAATAGAAAAGTTGAGTGCCATGATTGGTATGAATTTGTAACGCTCCTGCATGAGGCCGGTGGTGGAACAACCATGAATGAAACAGAATTTAAGGGAATTGTTATGCCTATATTACGGGCACATTGCTATACACTGAAAGAGAAGTTCGATTATATTAAGGGTATGAAAATGTATCGTACAACTACTCTTGATCAGGAGCTGGGGAATAAGGATTATAGAAAAACAGACCTTGTATTTGATATTCCTATATATTTCATTAGCGGGGATCATGATTACAATTGTCCATGGCCGTTAGTAGAGGAGTATTGTGATATGATTGATGCTCCGGACAAAGAATTCTATCTGATAGAAAATGCGGCACACAGTCCGTTATGGGAACAGCAGGAAACATGTTTTGAGATTATGAAAGAGATTAAGAACAGGCAGGAGTTATGTGAAGTTTTTCATAGATAATCCGGATTACTATCAATTCCTCTTCTATAGTCAGAAGATTACAGTTCATCTGATGACAGGGGAAATCCATGAAGAGGATTATCCACCATATAGACATTATTTATTCCGCTGTATGGAAAATCACAGGTCAGTAAACAGGGTATTATTTTGAATGACCCAATGGCGGAAAAATCTGGAAAGCTGAATCATTTCCGATTCACGGCAAATCTAAATCAAAATGGCTGACATACAATATGGCAATGAGGGCAAGAGTATTTGATGACTGGACGGAGGAAATGCTCAGATTAAATAAGTATTCACTTGTATTACATATCGGATGTGGTCTGGACAGCAGATTCTTAAGAATTTTTGATGGATGTATATACGGAATTTGCCGCAAAAGCATCCAAGTATAAAAATCCTGTTAATGATGTGGGAGTTACATCATTATGGGGAATTGACGATATTCAA
>JALETS010000007.1 GCA_022781395.1 Lachnospiraceae bacterium
ATTTTGAATTTGCCATCCCTAACGCACTCCCGATAATACCTGCAATTCAAACAACACAGCCCACATCTTTTTTCCTTAAATCTCCTTTTCTTCCGTAACCAATACCAAATTCTTTTCATGTCCATTCCCTTCTAGCCAAATGATACTCTTGGAATCTCCCCTTTTGCCTCAAGTTCAGCAAATATGTTCAATACATAATACCGCTCACCCATTTTTACAAGGTAAGCGGTACGCTATTTTTCTGTCATACTATTTACCTTTCTTTGCCGTTCCGTATCCGGTAAAGATAGCTATGATTAACACGAGGAGCATGCAAATGGAATAGAAGTTTACAAACGGAATGGATGCAGGCGCTACTGCAAAGCTTTCCCCAAACTGGGCCGACTGTTGGGCCGGAATCACGCAATGTACCGTCCATGGAGATAGGAAGCAAAATACACAGCCGGTACAGTCAAGCAGATTGGCGCGACGACAAGGATTCACGCCATTTTTTTCGCCGATTTCGTTAACCAGGTCACCCAATGCCACAATCGCCACGGAAATAACTCCCGTAATCATGCTGAGAATTCCTGCGGACAAAACAATGGTAGCTTCCGCACTTCTTTTGGATTTTGCAAAACGATTCAATAAAGAGCCCACACTTTCAAACATCCCGCTCGCTTCCATCACACCAATCAGAGCAAACACTCCGATCAACATACAAACGGTGCCTGTCGTGCCTGTGATGGCTGATATCACAAGACCCTCTACCGCAAATCCTCCGGGAAAAGCCAAAAAATCGCTTACAGAATACAGTCCGCTAAGTAACCCCACTACAGCGCCGGCTACAATTCCCCATGACAATGCCACCACAAGATGCTTACGCTTGAGACACAGGGTGATAATCACAACAGGAATCACCAACATCAAAAGACTCACCGGCTTAACCGAGGTTTCTTCTATTCCCTCCAGAACAGCAGTGGTTTCTGTTGTTTTGGTAAGTACGAAGAACAGAACCAAAGCCCCTACTGCTGCCGGAACAGAATACCGGGTACGGGTCTTTACCACCATTCCCAATTCGGCATGCTGGGTCGCAGAGGATGCAATGGTGGTATCCGAAATAGGTCCCAAATTGTCACCAAATGCGGCTCCCGAAACAATCGCACCAATCATATATTCCGGGGCTACTCCCGCCATCACACCCACCGGGAACAAAATCGGAATCACAACAAAATAAGTGCCAACCGATGTACCTGTCGCAAACGCCAGCAGACAGGTCATTACAAAGGCAGCGACCACAAACAGGCGTCCGGTAAGTCCAACCGAAACCACATATGACGCAATGGTTTGTATCATACCACTTGAAGAAATCATTTTCCCTGAAATGGCTGCCAGTATAACAGCTAGTACAATGACTGAAAACATGGGTTTACTTAATCCATGAATGATAGCTGCCCCATATGCTTTATCATCCTTTGCAAAAACTGCACCCACAATTACCGCCACGAAAAATGCAACCACATATCCGTTCACATTGGACTGACTGCATGCAGCCCATATGATCATGAAACATGCCGCTAAAAGTGGCAAAAAGCTTCCTGCTTTTCCGAAATAAAATTCTACTGGTTTTAGTTTATTTTCCATACTGTCTCCTATACATGAAGCACCAGAATTCTGTCACACTAACCGTGCGCGATTCAAATAACCTATTGAGGACAACGTAGGTATCTTCATAGGACAGATATCCCTGCAGGCAAGCGATTTAGAACACCCTGCTGCAAAATGCTTTCGGTATTCCTTTGCAATTGCCTTTTTCCGATCTTCAGAAGAAGTATAGAGCAGATACGCCTCGTTTGCCAGAACCGCTCCATAAAACTTCCCATCGCCTCTCACATAGTTGGGGCATACTTCCAGACACAATCCGCACTTTATGCATTTTGCGACAGAATACCGATTGGCAATCTCCTTTTCGTCTTCGGCACCCTTTTTCCCCAGATACATTAGTGCAGCCTTCTGATGCTCCAAAATACAAGAACGATCCGTGATGAGATCAGAGATGACCGGAAATTTCGTCAGAGGCTCCAGAACAAGTAACTCCTCTTTCGCTGTGTCCACAAATCTCCCACAGGCAAGTGTCGGTATTCCGTTTATAATCATTGCGCAGCCACCGCACATCTTCTGCATACAGCTGCACTCCCATCGAATCCTTCTTGATGGCACTCCATTTTCATCTATCAAATCATCCCGGTAATTCACTTCATCCAAAATCCCGGCAACTGTTTTTCGCCCCTCCCCTGAATAATCAAAGGTCTGCCAATATGGCGCTGATTCCGGCTCGTCCTGTCTTTTTATTCTGATTTTCATACCATGCACTCTCCTTTTTCGCAGGATTCTGCTTCAAAATAAATCTGTATCTGACCGTCAACCAGTTCTGCGACAGAACATTTTCGAAATGACTCTTTGGTTTCCGGAAAATCCTCTCTTATATGCGCACCTCTCGTTTCCTCTCTTTCCATTGCCGAACGCATAATAACTTTGGCAAGCAACAGCATATAATAAATCCGATAGTTCTCATACAAAGACACAGTGGGGTCAAACTTTATGGACTTCACCGAATTCAGATAAAAGTCCAATGCCTCCACTCCCTCCAAAAGCCCCTTCCGGGTCCTGGTAATTCCCAGATTATAATTCATAACATCCGCCATATTCCTCATTATGTATATACTGGGGAACAGGCTTCTGCTCTCTTTGATGCGTTTTATCGTAGCCTTTTCCTGCTCAATGTAGGATGCAAAATCCTCTTCACGGACACTGGCAGCTTCTTCTCTATGAATCGCTTCTGCCGCTACTCTGCCGGAATAAACGGCTGCCATAAGGGAATTTCCTCCCAACCGGTTAGCCCCGTGGTATTTCGACGCACATTCCCCAACCGCATATAGACGAAGAATATTCGTCCTATGGTTCCGGTCTACCCGAATGCCGCCCATAAAGAAATGAATGGACGGTGCGACAGGAATAGGTTCCTTGGTGACATCCAATCCGATATAGTCTTTGCAGAGCTGATAAACCTCCTCCAGCCGTTCATGAATCAATTTCTCCCCAAGAAAGGAAATATCGAGATATACCTGGGACGGGCAATCATAGATGCATCGGGAAACAATATCTCTGGACATCAGATTTCCATTCGGACCGTATTTTTCCTCCATGAAATAAACCCTTTTCTCTCCGTCCAGATAGTAGAGACGTCCACCCTCACCCCGGGCTCCCTCTGTGATGAGCATCCGCTTATAATCTGTCTCAATGGTGGTAGGGTGATACTGAATAAATTCCAGATTCCTCAGCTTCACTCCCTGGGAAAACAGACGCCCTGTTGCATAACCGTCACATAGTTCGGAACCGGTTGTTTTGCCAAAAAGCTTATTAAGACCACCGGTAGCCATAATGACCGCATCTGCATAAAATGCCTGAAGTTCTCCGGTATATTGCTTACAGAACAACGCGCCGTAACATACCCCATCCCTGATTAGCCCCGAATAAAAATAAAGCCCCAGTTTTCGCTGAATTCTACCGTCAATCTCGTACTCCCGGCACTTCTGAACAAGTGCCGTAACGATTTGTTTCCCGGTCGAAGCTCCCGAATAAGCGGTTCTTTTTCTGCTTTGTCCGCCAAAAGCTCTCAGACTGATTGCGCCATCTTCATTTCGGTTAAAGACAACCCCCATCTGCTCCAGCCACCGAATATTCTCCGGCGCGTTTTCACAGAATCTCCGGACATCATCTTCATTTTCCAGATAACAACCGCCTTTGATGGTATCCATGGCATGACGTGCACAGGAATCATCCTCTCCGGCAGTATTGATTGCCGCATTGATTCCTCCCGCCGCCATTACCGACTGCGCCCGTTCAGACGGATAAGGTGAAACCAATACTACATCATCCCCCATATCAGCTGCCGCAATCGCCGCAGCAAGCCCGGAAATCCCAGACCCAATGATTAATACCTTCATAGATTCACCCTCCAAAACCGGTCCAAAGAGCAACGAACTTCGTCAACGCAACCATTGTAATGACCATAAGCAGCCCGCAGAAAATCCCCATAAGACAATCTACCCGCTTCTGCACTGTGTCAGAACGAATCATCCCCATAGAAATTAAGCTGCGGCTAAACGATACTCCCAAGTGAATAAAGATTGAACCAAAGAACAGAAACTCTGTTATAAGAAGGAAGCATTTATTAACTGCAGAAAGCGCTGTGCCGGCGGCAATAAATCCAAATGCCTTTGTATGTAAGTGCAGTAAAGCAATGATTACAAGCCCGCTGGCACGCTGCAATAGGATCCGTCTGTTTTGTGCTTTATATTTCGAAAAATCAGTGCCGTCATGGAAAAAGAACATAAGAATCAGGCAGATCATCACATGGATTGCCGCAACGGCCGCAGTTCCCTTTGCAAGTCCCTTACAGATGGAATAATCGTACCACCCTGTCAGCATAGAATAACTCATGGTCCCCAGATGGCCCAACAGGAATCCTATGATTATCCATGAACAAATTGTGTTTATCTTTTTCAATACCATTTCTAACCTCCATATACCGTCTGCATCTATACCATCATCGTTTGTTATTCATATCTTCCTCATTCGTTCCTCCACTATACAAAAAGCTTGATCTTCATCCTCATCCGGAAGAAACAGCCTAAAGTTAATCCCATTCTTTCAAGAATTCTTTTACTAAAAATGCGCAGAAATATGGAAATGTGTAAATATCATTTGAACAACCAATATTAAAATCACCAAGTTTTATTCCATGGCTAATGTCACTATAATTTTCGTTTTTTATAAGCATAGCCAACGACTTGGAGCTATTGCTATTTGATTTCACCTCAACCGGAATCAGTTCATTTTTTGATCTTACAAAAAAGTCCTCTTCAAGTGTAGAGTTTTCCTTTTTGTAATAAAAGAGTCCCAATCCCTGTTTAACAAATGCTTCAGCAACAAAATTTTCATAAAGCGCACCCTTATATACCCCTAGATTCTTATTTACTCTCAAATCCTCTTGGGCTTCTTCATCTAATGAAGAAACCAACAATCCAGTATCCGAATAGTATAATTTGTATTTACTCTCATCAACATTTCCCTTCAACGGTAATTCCGGGTAAGTAAGACAATTACATTCCGTTATTACTCCTGCATCTTTCAGCCACTCAATGCATCCTGCATATTCTCTTGAGCGTGCGTTTTTTTCAATTTTACTGAACTGAAATTTCTTATTTTCTTTTGCCAATTGTGCAGGAATACTCCTATATACCCTAATAATCTTAGCTTGATCCAGACCCTCAGCATATTTTCTAACGTCTTCTTCGTAATCAAATCTAATTTGCTCTTGTATTTCTAACGAATTAGAAAATGTTCCGGTTTCAATATATCCTTTCACAACATCCGGCATTCCACCCAAAACACAATAATCCATGAATAATGATTTATACACATTCAATTCTATTTCACTGAAAGGCTTCATATCTTTCATATGCTGTAGGATATCTGCAATCTGCTCTTCACGATATCCTTTTGCCCAAAGGAATTCTTCAAAATCCATTGAAAACATTTCATAATCTGTTTTATTTCCAACACTGTTACTGTGTATTTTTTTATAGTTAATACCTAACATGGATCCGCTGCAAATGACATCGTATCTTCCATCGATTCGAAAAGCTTTCAATGTCGTTACGACATCCGGATATTCCTGTATCTCATCAAAAATAATGATTGTCTCTCCCGGAACAAATTTTTTCGAAGGATCTATCAATGAAATATTCTTCAATACAGTTTCAACATCATATCCGTCATTTACAATTCCGGTGTATTTTCTTTCAAGAACGAAATTAATATATATTACATTTGCATATTGTTCATTTGCAAAATGAACAATTGATTCTGTTTTTCCAATCTGTCGCGCACCCTTAATAATTAAAGGTTTATGCGCAGAATCTTGTTTCCATTGAATCAGGAATTCATCTATTTTCCTCTTGAAATACATATACTCCACCTCTCTAACTCAAAGCATATCACAAAAAAATGGCCTATTCAATCATTTCCTTCACTTTTCATGAGCGATTTTGCTTCCCTTTATCACGTTTTATGAGGTTATTTTTTATATTTTATCACATTTTATGTTTTTACTATCTTATCCAGCTAACTTTTTTGTAGCAGTTCAACAAGGATGCTGCCCTTGATATCGACTTTAGAAAGAGGAAACGCATAAGTATGCTGCAGAGCATGTGCTACACTTCCAAGTACGACGGTATCACAAATTACCGCCTGGATAGAATGGAACAGGTAGAAGTAATAGATGAGCCAGTAGATGAAAATGCAATCATTCACAGCTCCGATGCGACCAGCTTCAACAATCAGGCCTTTAACATGTATGGTGGTCCAGTTGAGCGGGCTGTTATCCAATTTTCAGATATACTTATCGGTGTCATCTTTGATAAATTCGGCGAAGATACTTGCACCAGAACCACTGGTAACGGACCGGAAAGAACAGATTGAGAAATTGAATTCCATATCAATATTAACTTTTCTTTCTCATATATCATAACATGCATTGAAAGCAGGTCTCATATTCTCAATCTGACCACGAGACAATCCATACTCCTTAGCCAACCTTTCCCAATTATCTCTGACAATAGCAAGGATTTCTTCGGATTGTTTAGTCGCTTCCTTTTCCGTAATTCCAAAACGAGGAGCCGTCCTAATCGCCAAATCCACACTGATACTATTATCCTCCGAATCAACAAGGAGTGATAGTTCATCTCCGTACGGCACAGGATTCACATCATATAAAGGTGATAATATCCATCCATTATTTGTGAGTATAAACGCATGGTTTCTGAGATGGTCATCCGTATTGGTAACCGCCATATTAAATACGATCCTTTTCCACAATTCCACTAAATCCGACTTTGGATTTGCCCCATATGCTTTTATAAATCCTGCCATGTCGAGGTAACCAGTCCCATCTTCTGCAGACGCACCATCTGTTTTACCAAGCAAGGTCATAGCGGATGCAAAGTGTATTCTTTTTTCTCCATCTCTATCAAATCGCTTCACCAAAAATGTACTGCCAAGCTTAGATAATTTTTCCAGCTTAGATTCCGGGACATTAAGCCCACACATTCTTGCAAGATCATGAACTACCTTTTCCCATGCACCCGTGTCACTTTCATCATTTTTTGATGGAAATTTTGCTATCCAAAGCTGTCCGCTTGTATCTACTACAGTAGCTTTTGGTCTTGCTCCGCCTAAAGAAGAACCAGGTTTAATAAGCTGATTTAGCCACTTATCCGTAAGACCATTTTCATCTTTTTCAAAATTTCTAGAGGCTTCCTCTAAAGTTCTAAGTGCTGCCCATGGCGGTGCTGCTGTATCCTTATCATTTGAGAGGAATTCTCCGTCCATATCTAATTTGAACCTGATTCCTCCCATTCTTGTCTCATCATATACACCAAGAAGATAATCACTATCATGTAGCTTCCTCGGTTTTCTGCTTTCTTTTTCCGCTAAGAGACGTTCCCTCTTATTCATAAGCACACGGCCCCATCTGTCAGGAGATGCATCTGCAAATAGACCAAAAATGTTTTTCCCATTCGGGAATTGTCGTCCTACAAATGGCCCTATTTCAGGATCTAGAGAAATTGACATTTTATTATTTGTAAGCCATTCTTTATCATATTCGAAAGAATATGTTTCACCTTGCTTAATAACACCAACGTACAATTTGCCAAGTAAAACCGGTTCATCACATGAAAAATCATCATACACATATATGATTCTTTCTTCTCTCGCCATTATTTCTTCCTCCTTGATGCACGCTTTTTAGTTAACAGACCAAGATCCTGCATCTGTCTTCCTCTCTCATCATCCTTCGCTACAAGAAGGAAATCCTTATCCATATTTCCCAATGCATGCAGAACAGCTGCATAAATACCTATAGCTACCGCAGGATTACCAGACTCAACCTTCCACAAAGATGCACGGCTAATGCCTGCACGCTCTGCTACTAAAGTTGCTGACAAATCTCTTCTGAGTCTAGCGAGTTTAATCTGCTCACCCAATGTTTTTAATGTATCTTCTGTTTCTGGTAATATATTATAAGCTGCTTTCTTCACTTTCATTCTCCTATCGTTTTTATGTTCACTATTATAAACATAGGCATATTTAATGTCAATAATAAAAAGCATTAAATCGAAAACAGCGAATTTATTGATGAATTTATTCTATTAATCCCACAGATCATAAAAATTCGCTAAAAGAGTCGGGGATTCTTTTCAATGATTCTATCTCCTGTTCTTTTTTTCCGGATCAGCTATGGATAAGGCCGATTGAACATAAAACCGCTTGCCTTCCTGGTTTACAACGAAATCCACTTCCAGCTTCTTTCGGATCTTCTTACCGTTTGCATCCTTACCACACCTGCGTAAATACTCATGTCCTCCATCAACTGCACAGGATTCACAAGAACAGAACTTAAAATCATGAATGGAATACCATGTTCGAGGCACACAATATCTGAAACTCTCTGAAGAGCAATTCCAGAAAAAAAGAAATTATGAAACTTTCGACTTGTTGTCCTTGACAAGTATTATTCTATCGGGAATAACCGGAAGTATCAGCGCCCATCCGGCAACAAAAGTTGCCTGTGCGGAAACTTTATATATATTAATATATGAAGCTTTTCTGCATATACTATCTGTATATCATTCCGCAAAACAAAATGGTTTTATTTTTGTCTTGTA
>JALETS010000026.1 GCA_022781395.1 Lachnospiraceae bacterium
TAGGAGAAAGATACAAAAGCGGACTGACACAGAAAGCAGAACAATTATGATAGCAGATATTTTATGCAGAGTCGCATTAGCCATAGTCATTTTATTCATTATCTATATGCTTGCCATTATGCCCAGGGTACTTCATCGCCCGGATACGAGCCTTTTTCAGAAAGTATACTTTGCCCACAGAGGGCTTCATGACAATGATACAAAGGCACCGGAAAATTCCATGGCGGCTTTTCATAAGGCTGTGGAAGCCGGATTTGGTATGGAAATGGATGTCCATGTAACAAAAGATGGCATTCCTGTCGTCTTTCATGATTTTACACTGGAACGCATCTGCGGTAAGAATATTGAAATCGAAGAATGCACTTATGAGGAACTGCAGCAGTTTACGCTTTGCAGATCCAAGGAGAGGATTCCTCGTTTTGAAGATGTACTGAATATGGTGAACGGCAGAGTGCCTTTGATCGTGGAAATCAAGTCGGAGAAAGTCGATGTGGCTTTCTGTGGTGTGATCGATAATTTACTTCGCGCATATCAGGGAGAATATTGTATTGAATCTTTTAATCCTATGGTATTGTGGTGGTTTCGCCGGCACCATAACAACGTGGTAAGGGGACAGCTTTCTTCCAATTTCCGCAAAGACGGAGGCTACACCCATATCATGTATTTTTTTATGGAACATCTGTTGCTCAATTTCCTGACCAAGCCGGATTTTATTGCATATAACCATAAGTTCTGGCAAGAGCCCGGCAGAAGAATCTGTCGCCGCCTGTATCGCTGTCCGGCTGCGGCATGGACCATTCAGAGTCAGGGGGATTTAGAGGCAATGTGGCGGAACTTTGATGTTTTTATATTTGATAGTTTCTGTCCAATAGAGGCGAAATAATGAATATTTGCTAAAAAAAATGAAAATCAAATCCTATTTTTAGTAATTTTTCTCAAAAAATCAGTGCTAAAATTTCCAACTTATGATAAAATGATAGAAAGCACGATGATGTGCAAACTGAAATGCCATAAGATTATAATTATGGCATTTTGTAGTACAGTTTCAAAAGTGAATCCGATGAAGGATACCAAGTGGAAAGGAAGGAAAAAGGGAAGAATATGTCAAAATGGGTGTACTTATTTGAAGAAGGTACTGCCGATATGCGAAATCTCCTTGGTGGAAAAGGAGCTAATCTTGCAGAAATGACAAATCTGGGGTTGCCAATTCCGCAGGGGTTTACCGTGACAACGGAGGCCTGTACCGATTATTACAATAACGGCAGACAGATTTCAGAGGAAATCCGGAGTCAGATTTTTGAGGCTCTGGCTAATCTGGAAGAGAAACAGGGAAAGAAATTCGGGGATACGAAGAACCCGCTTCTGGTATCGGTTCGTTCCGGTGCGAGAGCTTCCATGCCCGGTATGATGGATACCATTTTGAATCTGGGATTGACGGATGTAGCAGTGGAGGGCTTTGCCGAGAAGACGGGCAATCCGAGATTTGCTTATGACTCCTACCGTAGATTTATCCAGATGTTCTCCGATGTGGTTATGGAGATACCGAAATCTTACTTTGAGAGAATTCTGGACGAGATTAAGGAATCCAAGGGAGTTAAGTTTGATACGGATCTGACGGCAGAAGATTTAAAGGAGATTATCGTCAGATTCAAGAGCATCTATAAAGAGAACAAGGGAGAGGATTTCCCGCAGGACCCCAAGGTACAGTTGATGGAAGCCGTGAAAGCAGTGTTCCGTTCCTGGGATAATGAAAGAGCTATCGTATACCGCCGTATGAATGATATCCCCGGTGACTGGGGAACAGCAGTCAATGTACAGGCGATGGTATTCGGTAATATGGGCGATACTTCCGGTACCGGAGTTGCCTTTACCAGAAATCCTTCTACCGGTGCCAAGGGTATTTATGGAGAATATCTGATCAATGCCCAGGGTGAGGATGTGGTAGCAGGTATCCGTACACCGCAGCCGATCACTAAGCTGGAGGAAGATTTGCCGGAATGCTATAAGCAGTTTATGGAAATTGCAAATAAGTTAGAGAATCACTATCGTGATATGCAGGATATGGAGTTTACCATTGAGGAAGGCAAGCTGTTCTTCTTACAGACTCGTAACGGTAAGAGAACCGCTCCGGCTGCACTACAGATTGCCTGTGATCTGGTAGATGAAGGCAGGATCACACCGGAGGAAGCTGTACTTCGTATTGAAGCCAAATCCTTAGACCAGTTATTGCATCCTACCTTTGATGCGGATGCGTTAAAAGCAGGCCAGGTAATCGGACAGGCGCTTCCTGCATCTCCCGGAGCTGCAGCAGGTAAGGTATATTTTACTGCTGAGGAAGCCAAAGCAGCCCATGAGAAGGGCGAGAGAGTTATCCTTGTTCGTCTGGAGACCTCACCGGAGGATATCGAAGGAATGCATGCGGCAGAAGGTATTCTGACAGTACGTGGCGGCATGACCTCTCATGCAGCAGTTGTTGCCCGTGGTATGGGTACAGCCTGTGTATCCGGCTGCGGAGAGATTGCTATCAATGAAGAGGATAAGGTATTTGAGTTGGGCGGCGAGGTATTCCATGAGGGAGATTATATCTCTTTAGACGGTTCCACCGGCAAGATTTATAAAGGTGACATTAAGACGGTAGAAGCTACCGTGAGTGGTAATTTCGGACGGATTATGGAATGGGCTGACCAGTATCGTACCCTGCAGGTACGTACCAATGCGGACACACCGGCAGATGCTGCAAATGCAGTAAAATATGGTGCAGAAGGAATTGGCCTCTGTCGTACAGAGCATATGTTTTTCGAACCTGACAGAATCCCCAAGATTCGTCAGATGATCCTGGCAAGAACCGTAGAGCAGAGGGAAAAGGCACTCAATGCGCTGATTCCGTTCCAGAAAGGAGACTTCAAGGCACTTTACGAAGTTATGGAGGGCAGACCGGTTACTATCCGTTTCTTAGATCCGCCGCTTCATGAGTTTGTTCCTACCGAGAAGGATGATATCGATGATCTGGCAGTAGAGATGATGATGACCGCTGAGGAAGTACAGGAAATCTGTGATTCCCTGCATGAGTTTAATCCGATGATGGGACACCGTGGGTGCCGTCTGGCGGTTACCTATCCGGAGATTGCCAAGATGCAGACAAGGGCTGTCATGGAAGCTGCCATTGAAGTGAAGAATGAAAAAGGCTATGACATCGTTCCTGAAATCATGATTCCACTTGTTGGAGAGAAGAAGGAGCTTAAGTTTGTTAAGGATGTGGTTGTGGAAGTAGCGGAAGCTGTCAAGAAAGAGAAAAATTCCGATATCCGGTATCATATCGGAACTATGATCGAGATTCCGAGAGCAGCGCTTCTGGCAGATGAAATCGCTGAGGAGGCAGAGTTCTTCTCTTTCGGAACCAATGATCTGACACAGATGACCTTCGGTTTCTCCCGTGATGATGCCGGCAAGTTCTTAGGTGACTACTATAAGAATAAGATCTATGAGTCCGATCCTTTTGCAAGACTTGACCAGAAGGGTGTAGGACAGCTGGTACAGATGGCAGCAGAGAAGGGCAGAAAGACAAGACCGGATATCAAGCTGGGTATCTGTGGTGAGCATGGTGGCGATCCTTCTTCCGTGGAATTCTGCCACAAGGTAGGACTTACGTATGTATCCTGTTCGCCGTTCCGTGTGCCGATTGCAAGACTGGCAGCTGCACAGGCTGCTATTGCTAGTAAGTAGGGATAAGCGAAAAATAGCCTAAAAGCCTAGTATTTATGCCCCTTAGTGTCTCTTGACTCTAAGGGGTTTTTTGTTACCTAGAGATACTTGAAATTTTCAAAAATTCTAAAATCATTACTTAAAAGGATGATTTCGTTTTCAAAACGTTACTATAAAGGACGATATAATATATTTGCCGGAAAAATTCTTTGACAAAAGAAGAAAAATTGGATATAATAAAAGTGAAAAAGATAATTTCAAAATTGTGAAAGGAGAGTTCTGTATGTTATATGATTACATTATTACAAATTATCAAAAAGATGAACCAATCTTTCTTGCAGAGCTTCCTGGCAAAT
>JALETS010000184.1 GCA_022781395.1 Lachnospiraceae bacterium
GGTAAGAGATACCGCAGACAGGATGAAATCGGTACACCTTTCTGTATTACATACGATTTCGAGTCAGAGACAGACGGATGTGTAACAGTCAGATTCCGTGACTCCATGGAACAGGAGCGTGTTGCCATCAAGGATCTGGATGCTTATTTTGCAGATAAATTTACCTTTTAAATTAATAATGTTCTGAATAGGAACGGAAGTACTATAGACCTTTGGGAGGCAATCATGAAACAATTTACTTCAAAAGAACTGAGAAAGAGCTGGTTGGAATTCTATAAAGAACGTGGTCATGTGGATGTTGGTGCCGTATCTTTAGTATCCGACGGTTCTACAGGTGTATTGTTCAACGTAGCAGGTATGCAGCCATTAATGCCATATTTGTTGGGACAGAAGCATCCTCTTGGCACCAGACTTTGCAACGTGCAGGGATGCGTTCGTACAAACGATATTGATTCCGTAGGCGATAAGAGCCATGTTACTTTCTTTGAAATGATGGGTAGCTGGTCTCTTGGAGACTACTTTAAAGAAGAACGTTGTAAATGGAGTTATGAACTGTTGACTCAGGTTTATGGTTTCGATAGAGACCATTTGGCTGCAACAGTTTTTGCCGGTGATGAAAATGCCCCGCGTGATGAGGAAGGGGCACAGTGCCGTATCAATTCAGGTTTCAAAAAAGAGAATATTTACTATCTTCCGGCAGAAGATAACTGGTGGGGATTGGAGTATGGACCATGTGGTCCTGACAGCGAAATGTTCTATATTGCTGATGTGCCGGATTGTGGTCCAAACTGTGGCCCCGGCTGTAGTTGTGGCAAATACACAGAACTAGGTAATGATGTATTTATGCAGTATGAAAAGCATAAAGATGGTCATTTGACTCCGTTGGAGCATAAAAACGTAGATACCGGTTGGGGACTGGAGAGAAACCTGGCTTTCCTGAATGGAACCAAAGACGTATATAAGACCGATTTGTTTTCTTCTGTTATCGCTTATGTAGAGCAGACATCCGGTGCTTCCTACGATGCAGATGATGAAAAAACCAGATCCATGAGAATTATGGCCGATCATATGCGTACTTCCGTTATGCTGATCGGTGACCCGGCAAAACTCACTCCTTCGAATGGTGGCGCCGGATATGTCCTTCGTCGTCTGATTCGTCGTGCAGTAAGACATGGCCGTATGTTAGGCCTTGCAAAAGATAATCTGCTAAAGATTGCGACAGTATATATTGATGAAGTCTATGCAGATAGCTATCCAAACCTGGTTAAGAATCGAGAGTTCATCTTAAAAGAATTGGATAAAGAAATTACCAGATTCGAAGCTACTTTGGAAAATGGTATGAAAGAATTCAAGAAGATTCTGGAAGACAAGAAGGCTGCCGGTGCTAAAGAAATCGATGGCAAGTCCGCTTTCTATCTCTACGATACTTTCGGATTTCCGATGGAGCTTACCGTGGAAATGGCTGCAGAAGATGGCATGACAGTAGATGAAAAAGGATTTGCTGCTGCTATGGAAGGACAGAAGCAGATGGCCAGAGAAAATGCAAACTTCTCTCAGAAAGCTGTTGCAGTAAACATTTACGAAGATTTGGATGAAAAGATTGTCAGTGAGTTTATCGGTTATGATTGCCTGCAGGCAGAAGATACCGTACTGGCTCTTGCTAATAAAGAAGCCCTTGTTTCTACGCTTGCAGAAGGTGAAGAAGGCACCCTGATTGTGTCTAAGACTCCTTTCTATGCAACCATGGGTGGTCAGAAGGGTGATATTGGTAGTATCACAACAGATACCGGTGTGTTTTATGTAGATGAAGCAATTAAATTACCGGGAGGTAGGATTGGTCACGTTGGTAAAGTTGCCTCCGGTACCATTCAGGTTGGCGCAAAGGCAGCTCTTTCCGTGTGTGACAAGAACCGAGCAGCAACCTGTAAAAATCACTCTGCAACACACTTGTTACAGGCTGCTTTACAGGAAGTACTTGGTGAAGGCGTAGAACAACAGGGTTCCTACCAGGATTCCGCAAGAACTCGTTTCGACTTTAGTTATGGCCAGGCTATGACTGCAGAACAAATTGCTAAAGTAGAAGAGATTGTAAATGCTAAAATCGCAGAAGCTTTGGATGTTCGTACTGATGTGATGACCATCGAAGAAGCGAAAAAGACAGGTGCTATGGCATTGTTTGGTGAGAAATATGGAGAGACTGTTCGCGTGGTATCCATGGGTGATTTCTCCAAAGAACTTTGTGGTGGTACTCATGTAAAGAATACAGGTGACATTGCTAACTTCAAGATTCTTGCAGAGAGTGGTGTAGCTGCCGGTGTTCGTCGTATTGAAGCTATTACAGGTGCAAATGTAATTGCTCATTTTGCTATAATGGAAGAAGAGTTGAATGCGGCAGCCGCTGCAGCAAAGACAACTCCTGCAGATCTGGTGAAGAAGATTGAAGCAATGCAGAAGCAGATCAAAGAGCTTTCTTCCGAAGTTGAATCCTTGAAAGCAAAAGCAGCAAAGGATGCACTTGGTGATGTTATGGATCAGGTAAAAGAAGTGAAGAGTGTAAAACTCCTTGCAACTTCCGTGTCCGGTGTGGACATGAACGGACTTCGTGAACTGGGCGACCAGCTCAAAGAGAAGCTGGGAGAGGGCGTTGTTGTTCTTGTATCGGACAATGACGGTAAGGTTAATCTGATTGCCATGGCAACAGAAGGTGCAATGGCTAAGGGAGCCCATGCGGGTAATCTGATCAAAGGTATCGCGGCACTGGTCGGCGGTGGTGGCGGCGGACGTCCGAACATGGCACAGGCAGGCGGCAAGAATCCAGCCGGTATTGATGCTGCAATCGCAGAGTGTGTGAAGGTATTAGAGAGCCAGATTGCAGGCTGATAAGTAAGGTGTCGACAAAGTGTCGGAAAATACAAAATAGTAGTTGACTCGTAACCAAAATGTGGTATAATCTATATTGTGTGTGAAGACACAGTGCGTGCAAACGCATAAATAACCCAATCAGTCGAGTTACTTGTTAGGGACTGAAGGGAGGTCAGGTGCGAGAATGTCAAACGTAATCGTTAAAGAGAACGAAACTTTAGATAGCGCTTTACGTCGTTTCAAGAGAAGCTGTGCAAAAGCCGGCATCCAGCAGGAAATCCGTAAAAGAGAACATTACGAGAAGCCCAGCGTAAGACGTAAGAAGAAATCTGAAGC
>JALETS010000193.1 GCA_022781395.1 Lachnospiraceae bacterium
GTTTGTATAAGGATCATACTCTGTCTCAACAAAAGTAAAACCGTTAATTCTGGAAATAATCTTAGCAGCGTCTTTTCCAAGACCGTTTAAGATAACACGAAGCGGTTTCTGACGAACCTTGTTAGCTTTCTCAGCGATACCGATAGCACCTTCTGCTGCTGCGAAAGACTCATGTCCTGCCAGGAATGCGAAACAATCTGTCTCTTCCTCTAACAACATTTTACCAAGGTTACCATGACCAAGACCTACCTTACGTGTATCAGCAACAGAACCGGGAATACAGAATGCCTGAAGTCCTTCACCGATTGCTGCAGCAGCATCAGAAGCTTTCTTACAGCCTTTCTTAATTGCGATTGCAGCGCCTACTGTATAAGCCCAGCAAGCATTCTCGAAACAGATAGGCTGAATCTTCTTAACCTGCTCATAGACGTCTAAGCCAGCATCTTTTGTAATTTTCTCAGCTTCTTCGATAGAAGAAATGCCGTAACTATTTAATACAGAATTGATTTTGTCAATTCTTCTTTCATATGATTCAAATAAAGCCATCTTATCCTATTCCTCCTGTTCCTTATTCACATCTGGGGTCGATAATCTTAACAGCATCGTCAACACGTCCATACTGTCCGCAAGCTTTCTCATATGCTGTATTCGGGTCATCGCCCTTCTTGATAAAGTCTGTCATCTTACCAAGGCTTACAAACTTGTAACCGATGATCTCATCATTTGCATCCAGTGCGATACCTGTTACATAACCTTCAGCCATCTCAAGGTAACGAGGACCTTTCTTAAGGGTACCGTACATAGTACCAACCTGGCTTCTTAAGCCTTTACCAAGATCTTCAAGACCTGCGCCTACCGGAAGACCTTCTTCAGAGAATGCAGACTGTGTACGACCATATACGATCTGTAAGAACAGTTCTCTCATTGCTGTATTAATAGCATCACATACAAGGTCTGTGTTAAGAGCTTCCATAACTGTTAAGCCCGGTAAAATCTCAGATGCCATAGCAGCGGAGTGTGTCATACCGGAACAGCCGATTGTCTCAACCAGAGCTTCCTGGATGATACCCTCTTTTACATTTAATGTAAGCTTACATGCACCCTGCTGAGGAGCACACCAGCCAACACCGTGTGTTAAACCGGAAATATCTTTTACTTCTTTTGCCTGAACCCATTTTGCTTCTTCTGGGATAGGAGCACAGCCATGATGAACGCCCTGTGCTACTGTACACATTTCTTCAACTTCTTTTGAATAAATCATGTGATAACTCCTTTCGATTATGTATAAATTATTTCATAACAGGCTCTTAACCTGTCATAACCGCTAGTCCTATTGTCTCATATTATATCTAAAAAATCCAGTCATATTTTGTATTTTTTAACCTAACATCATTCTGTCGTTTGCGAATTCTCCCCCACTGGCTTCCTCAAACTTGGCAAGCAGGTCCGATACGTGAAGATTCTTCTTTTCTTCACCCGATACATCATAGATGACCTTGCCTTCATGCATCATGATCAGACGATTGCCATGAGCAATTGCATCCTTCATATTATGCGTAACCATCATGGCCGTCAAATGATTTTCTTCTATAATCTTATCGGACAGTTCCAATACTTTTGCTGCTGTTTTCGGATCAAGTGCAGCCGTATGCTCATCCAGCAGAAGAAGTTCCGGCTTCTGAAGGGATGCCATCAACAAAGTAACCGCCTGACGCTGTCCACCGGAAAGCAGTCCTACCTTGGATGTCAATCTGTCTTCCAGACCAAGATCCAATTCCCGAAGCTTTTCTTTAAAATATTCTCTCTCTGCCTTTGTAACGCCCCATTTTAAAGTTCTTTTCTTACCACGTCGTGCAGCAAGTGCCATATTCTCATCAATAGACATGGTTGCAGCCGTGCCGGTCATCGGGTCCTGGAATACCCGGCCCAGGAATTTGGCTCTCTTATGCTCCGGCAGTCCTGTCACATCATTGCCGCCTATGATAATGGAACCGGAATCCACAGGCCATACACCTGCTACTGCATTCAGTGTAGTAGACTTACCGGCTCCGTTTCCACCAATAATGGTTACGAAATCTCCTTCATTTAACTGCAGATTCACACCATCTAATGCAACCTTTTCATTAATAGTGCCTTTATTGAAAGTTTTATGGATATCTTTAATCTCTAATGCATATGCCATTCTTATGCCACCCCTTTCTTGATATACTTATCTTTCAGATAAGGGATTGCCAGGAATATTGTTACAACAATCGCCGAGAATAACTTCATATCATCTGAAGGCATCTTCAGCCACAATACAAAAGCAATAACAATGTAATAGATAACAGCCCCTGCTATAACCGCAAACATTGTATAGGCAAAGGCCATCTTCCTACCGACACATAATTTACCAAACAGTACCTCGCCAATAATAACAGCAGCCAGACCGATTACGATTGCTCCACGTCCCATATTGACATCTGCCGCACCCTGATACTGGGCATACAGACCGCCGCACAGACCGACCAAACCATTGGAAAGCATCAATGCAAGAACCGTATGGAACTTTGTATTGATTCCCTGTGCCTTCGCCATACTCTGATTACAGCCTGTGGCACGGATGGCCTGTCCCTGCTCTGTTCCAAAATAAAAATATAAAATAGCTACCAAAACAATACAACCAAGGATAACGCCGCCGTAAAACTTGAATTTAGTCAGCGCATCTCCCGATATATAACGAAGGGAAACAACCAGTGCATATTGATCTACATTAATTGCCTGATTGGATTTCCCCATAATATTCAGATTAATGGAATAAAGAGATATCTGCGTCAGGATACTTGACAAGATGCCGGGAATCCCCAACGCCGTATGTAACAGACCGGTTACCATACCGGCTAACATACCGACCGCAAATGCAGCTAATAATGCAACCCAAGGATTTACTCCCATACGAATCAGCATAACAGCCGTCGCTCCGCCTGTCGCAAGTGACCCGTCTACTGTCAGGTCCGCAAAATCAAGTAAACGGAATGTAATATACACTCCCAATGCCATAACGCCCCAGATCAATCCCTGCGCACATGCTCCCGGCATAGCGCGAAACAAGGACATGGGGTTCAGAGATAATAAAATCATCCTTTGAAACCTCCCATTTCACTACATAAACAGATATGGGGATGGCAGAGATGTCATCCCCATAGATCATTCTACTTCATTCTCTTATGATAATCAATGATTACTGTTCAATTGCTACATAATCATCCGGAACGGTAATACCGAGAGTCTCACAGATAGATGCATTATACTCTTTGGTAACCTGAGGAGCATACTTAACTTCCATTGTGGAAATATCTGCACCGTTTACCAATACATCATATGCCATCTCGCCTGCTGTATAACCGATATCATAGTAGCTGATAGATAAAGTTGCGACACCACATCCGCTACAGATACCTTCCTCGCCTGCGATGATCGGAACACCTGCAGGAAGCGCTACGTTGTTAACAGTCTCTGTGTTAGCTGCCATAGTGTTGTCTGTAGGGATATAAATTACATCGCAAGACTCAGTAGCACTTGTTACAACTGCCTGAATCTCATTGGAATCTGCTGCAGTAAACTCTTCATATTCAATACCATCTTCCTCAAGATACTTCTCAAATACCTGTGCCTGGTATACAGAGTTAGCCTCTGCGGAACAATACAGAATACCAACCTTCTTTGCATCCGGGAACAATTCAACAAGCATGTTCTCCTGCTCTTCCAACGGAGCAAGATCAGATGTACCGGAAACATTAGTTCCTGTTGCACCTGTCCAATCAGCAATATCAAGCGCTGTTGCATAATCTGTAATAGATGTACCAAGGATCGGAATAGTATTGGTTGCTGCTGCAGCGGCCTGTAAAGGAGCTGTTGCATTCGCAAGAATCAGATCATCACCATCTGTAACGAACTGTGTACAGATAGTAGCACAGTTGGTCTGCTCACCCTGTGCGTTCTGGAAATCAAAGTTGACATTACCTTCACCAAGAAGCTCAGTCAGAGCATCTTCGAATCCCTGAGTAGCTGCATCCAGTGCGGGGTGCTCTAATAACTGGCAGATACCGATATTGTATACCTTATCGGCTGCAGGAGCTTCTGTCTCCTCTGCTGCGGCATCCTCTGCCGGCTCAGCAGCTTCTTCCGTTGTTTCTTCTGCTTCGTTTTCTGCAGCAGTCTCAGCCGGTGCTTCTGCACTTTCGCCGGAACCACAGCCTGCAAGCATGGAAGCAGACATAGCGGTTACCATAAGTAATGCTAATGCTTTCTTTTTCATAATGTTCTCCTCCTAAAAAAATACTATTACACTTAAACACGCCAAAGCATGCTTTAGCGCTTTAAAGTGTACTGCTATCTATGAAAATATACACGAAAATGGCAGATTAGTCAACTTTAATCTGCCATTTTCAGTAAATATTTACAATATGTACCTAACCAATAAAATATTCTGAGATATCTATACAGTTGAGCAATGCCAAACCGTTCTTCTCTTTGCATTCCAACCAGCTTGCACTTGCTCTTGTCCAGCAGCGCAGAGAATAGTTGAAAAGCTCCTCGGTACACCTGCAATGAGCATCATCTTTATTCATTTTCTTAAGAATACAGTTCTCACAAGGTGTATCCCTGTTCTGCAAGGCCTTGAAACAGGTATCTCCGATCTTAACCTCCGGACTTTTCATCAATACTTTCTTATTAATAAAGCTTAACTCATATGTATCCGGATTCACAATATAAACAAAGCTGTCTAAATTGTCAAATATTGCTATCTGTGTTACAAAATCCTGCAGACGGTCCATCAGACCAATCTGAAGAATGTGTGCTTCCAAAATACGGAACAATGACCGTATTTCCTCCATTTGACTGTCATTAAATTCAAGCTGCACATCCTCATGATTCTCAAACACAATAGCACCCTGAAAATGACCTTTGGAAGTAATCGGATAATAAAGCATGCTCTTGATACCTTCGGTTCTGAAATACTTCTGTAATTCCTCTACCGTCAGATCATATTCGTGTATAACCGTTGCCTTATGATAAAACTCATATAAGGTTTCACTGACAATCCTCTTCAGTTCATAGTGTTCTTCAGATTCTTTGCCCATCTCATATCCCGATGCAGAAAACTGAACCGTTTTGGATACGGGAAGTGTCTCATTTCCGCATATATATCCTCTATGGAAATGATATTTACCAGTCATCAGCTCGATTGAAGATTTTAACGCAGATTCCAGATCTTTGTCCTCGAATAATATCTGCATTACCAGATCTTCAATTTCCCGGTTCATCTCCATACCCTTCTCGGGATTATATTCCGTATTCTTTCTGGTAGCATGATACACCATAGTTGTTGCTGCATCATAGATTCTGTAACCACACTTTCCATTCGCCTTAGCAGTATATACTGCCTTATCTGCTTTATTGAAAAGCTCTTCATAATCCGTTCCATGATAAGGGAATATGGCAACTCCCACGCTACAGGTTACATGAATCGGATGATCCGTATGTTCTAAGGTATAATCCACCTTTTTAACAACTTTACCGGCCAGAATATCCGCATTGGAAATGGTATTTAAGTTCTTCATGTAAACAACGAACTCATCTCCACCGATACGACCAACAATATCGCCGCCTTTGAAAATATCATTCAATGCATTAGCCGTTTCAACAAGTACCTTATCACCCTGGGAGTGTCCCAAAAGATCATTCACTTCCTTGAAATTATCCAGGTCAATAATCATCAAGGCATTTATAGCACCCTTACCACTTTCCGTAATGGAATTTTGAATCAGTTGCACCGTAGCTCCCTTATTATACAAACCGGTCAGTGCATCCTTTTCTGCCCTGAGCAAAAGATCAAGTTCCTTTAACTTCTTCTCATGTATGTTAATCAGACGTCCGACAACTCTGGTAACATATCCCTCTGCACCCAGAAGAGACGTAAGATTAGCCTGATACCATGTATAATCCTGATCGAATCTTTTCGTCCTGAATTCAATCGTATCATGCTTCGGAGACTTGAGCAGTCCTTCAAATACAGACTTGTAACACTCAGCATCCTCATCAAAAATTTTGGATGTATCAAAGTGTTCCATATATTTATTCTGAATGGTTTCTCCAGCCATTCCGTATTCTCCGGAGTTCTTGATCACCATAACATCTGTTTTGGCATTATAATCGATGATCTTCTCGCCTTCGGCTTCAGACAGGATATGCAGACGTTCTGCCTGCTGTCTCAGTTCTTCCTCCACACTCTTGCGTTCGGAAATATCCTGAATCACTGCAACGATAGTATATCTGTTTCCTTCTCTCGCATAAAGATTGCCTCTTGCCTGAAGCCACCGTAAACCACCGCTTCCCGTTACAGTACGAAATTCCACTTCAACCGCACCGTCATCCTTCAGAACATCTGCAATGGCCTGACGGAAAATAGGAAGATCCTCCGGAATGATACTCATCTCAATCTTCTTTAAATATTTCATACCTTCTGTTCTGGAATACCCGAGCATACGAAATAATCCTTCATTGGTAAAAACAGGTGTTAACTGCCCGTTCTCATATTCAAAGAAGCAAATACCGGCTATTATGTTATCAATCATGGAACCAAAAGATTCCATATTCAATTCCATTTCCATTTACATACCCCAACGTACTTTTCTATCTCTATTTTCTCATATGAGGCTCATTCTGTCTAATACTTTTGTGCAATTTCTCCCATTTTTTTGTAAATACTGTTTGCCGGAATAAATCCTCTTACCATAGAAGTCGGATATACATTGGACTGTCTGCCAATCACAGTGCCTGGATTTAAAACGGAATTGCATCCTACTTCTACCTGATCACCCAGCATGGCTCCGAATTTCTTGAGCCCTGTCTCATATTGTTCATCACCCGCTCTAACCACCACAAGTGTTTTATCGCTCTTCACATTTGAAGTAATGGAGCCTGCCCCCATATGAGCCTTATAGCCCAGAATACTGTCACCCACATAATTGTAATGAGGCACCTGAACCTTATTGAACAGAATCACATTTTTAAGCTCTGTGGAATTACCCACTACTGCACCTTTTCCGACAATCGCATTCCCTCTGATAAAAGCACAGTGCCTGATCTCCGCATCTTCATCAATGATTGCCGGCCCATTAATATAGGCACTCGGAAATACCTTTGCAGATCTGGCTATCCAGACATTTTCACCTTTTTTCTCATATTTATCTTCCGGTAGTGTGTTGCCCAAAGTAATGATAAACTCTCCGATCTTCGGCAATACTTCCCATGGATATGTTACCCCCTGAAAAATATCCCCTGCAATTGTCTCCTCTAATGTATAAAGAGCACTAATTGTTGTATCCTCTAATCCTGCCATTTTAATAACCTCTTTTCCTAAATCCATTCTCTATTTCTTATAGAACTGCGATGCATAATGAAATCTATGATATAAGGCTGCCTGATTATTCAACTGTTTAACGGAATTGGTCCTCCTTGTTATGAAATCATCCAGCTTCACCATATATTCTTCTTCCGTTCTCTCACCCTCTGCAACCAGCGTAAGCCCTTTCTCCCAGCTGGCCGTCAGCCTTGGGTCCAGCAATGGTTTGATAGAGCCTGCCACAACCTCATAAATCATCTCACCCAGCAAAGTCGGTGTTATGATCTGGGTTTTTTTGTTCAAATTCAGATATTTGATATGAATAAGCTTCTTAAGAATCTCTGCTCTTGTCGCCGAAGTGCCGATACCGCTTCCTTTGATCTGTGCACGGAGCTCTTCGTCCTCTATGAATTGACCCGCATTTTCCATAGTCAGAATCATGGTGCCGGAATTATAGCGTTTCGGCGGAGAAGTCTCGCCCTCTTTTTTCTCAAGCCCCTTCAGTCCCAATGTGGTTCCTTTTTTCAGTGTCTGCAAGAGTTCCAGAAAAGACTGGTCACAGACCTGTTCCTGTTCTTCCTTCCCATCTTCCTTATCATCGCCTTTATCTCCATCCGCTTTCTTCTTAGCAAAGGAATTAGCTGCTACCTTAAGGTAACCGGGCTGTGCCAGAACTTTAAAGGAGGAAAAGAAAGCCTCCTCTTTGATTTTCACACCCAGGCCTATCTTCTGATAAATCGCCGCCGGATAGAAAATACTTAAAAATCTTCTGACTATAATCTCATACACTTTGGCAGATGTAGGGTGGAGTCCGTTCAGACTGCCAAATCCCTGCCCTGTAGGAATAATTGCATAGTGATCCGTAATCTGTTTATCATTAACATATCTGCTCTTGGCGATTCCCTTATAACTTCCGTTTTCCAAAATTTCTGCTGCATACCCGGCTGCAATACTATAATTCTTAAGCCCACCTATATTCTTATGGATTTCTTTTGCTACAGCACCGGACAATACTCTGGCATCTGTACGCGGATAAGTTGTCAGCTTCTTTTCATACAGCTCCTGTGCAATTCGAAGTGTCTCATCAGGACTGATCTTAAACAACTTTGAGCAGTCATTCTGAAGCTCCGCCAGATTATATAATAAAGGAGGATTTTTTGTCTCCTTCTTTTTTTCAATTTTATCAACTACAGGAACCGGATTGCCCTCTGACAGTTCCGCTATAAAAGCATCTGCATCCTGTTCCTTTAAGAAACCGTTATCCTTATACAGAAGCGGCGACTGATAATATTTCGAACCTTCCACTGCCTTCCATTCACAACTGCACTCATGATCTTCTATGCTGACACCTGCCAGTACACGGTAAAACGGAATCTTGACAAATTCCCTGATTTCCCGTTCTCTGTTCACAACTATTCCGAGAACACAAGTCATCACACGTCCAACAGATACCACTGCCCTGTCTGCTTTCAGGTAGGATTTGATAGGATTACTGTACTTCAACGTCAACACACGAGAAAAATTGATTCCCATTAAATAATCTTCTTTGGCTCTAAGATATGCAGCATGGGACAGATTGTCGTAAGCTGATAAATCCTTTGCTTCTCTGATACCACGCAGGATTTCTTCCTCTGTCTGGGAATCGATCCATACACGTTTTCTGGTCTTTCCCACCACGTGCGCCTGTTGTTCCACCAGTCTGTATATGTACTCTCCTTCCCGACCGGAGTCGGTGCATACATAAATTGTCTCCACGTCCTCCCTTTTCAAAAGACCGCTGACAATTCCAAACTGTTTCTTCACACTGTCTATCACTTCATACTTAAATTCTTTCGGTATAAAAGGAATCGTCTCGAGAGACCAACGCTTGTATTTCTCATCATAAGCCTCCGGATAACTCATGGTCACCAAATGTCCTACACACCAGGTTACAACAGCTTCTTCCGATTCCATATAGCCGTCTTTATTTTTCATATTATATTTTAAAGCTTTGGCAAATTCCTTTGCAACACTGGGTTTTTCTGCAATAAATAAATTTTTTCCCATAATATCCTACATACCCGGATTCCATACGCTTCACATTTCTATTCAGCTTATAGATCCGTAATCTGCACCAGTTTCAAGTTTGTTTTCATTTTAGCTTCCAGATTCAATCTCTCATCATACCGGAATGCAGTATACATGTAGATGTAATCTGCATGGATTCTCGCCTTCTTTGCGCAGGCAAGAAGAGTTTCATAATCTTCATATGCCATGGGCTTTTCCCAATTACATAATCCAATCAGTGTGTGTCCCTCCTGATCCTGTGCGATGATATCCAATGAACCGTTCTTGCCAATCCACTCTCCTATTGAATCTAATACAATAGGGAGTCTGTGGCGTTCATTCATCCTGGTAAGATGTTGTCTGCACACTATTTTGAAATATCTTGTTACATATTTTCTGAAATCCGGCGCTACATAACGATTATAATATTCTCCGACAGAAAGCTTCTGTAAGTCACTCAGATGCGGATACATATACGTATAATAAAACTCTACAAAAGGATGACTGATCCTGTAAATTCCTTTTTGTACGTTTTCTTTCCCTGCTGTATCATAAGAAAATACTTTCTCGACCAGTTCCAGCTCAATCAGGTTTTTCAGATATACACTGATTTTTGCCCTGGAAAATTCTGTATGGAGATATAAGTCATTCAGCTTATGGTTGCCGGCAGCAATAGATGCCATGATCGTATTATAAACGCTTGGCTCCCGCAACTGTTCTGTCAACATCCGTTCCCCCTCTTCAAACAGAAAGCTGTCAGCATCCAAAATATTACGACATATATTCTGTTGTATCGTCAATCTGTCATCGAACTGGTTCCATAATCCCGGAATTCCGCCCAAAATTGCATACGCTTCCACGCATTCCTCAACCCGGAAATTAGGAAATCTCTGTACAATATCTTCAAAAGACATTTCCCGTATCTTAAGAAATCCGGACAGTTCATAGGCTGCTTCTCCAATCCTGGTAATCATGCTGTTTTCAATCCATCCTATTGAAGAACTGCACAAAAGCACCATTACATCTTCCTGATTCCACTGACTGTATACGAAAGCAATGAGTTCTTTCATGAATCCGTCACTAACCTTGACAATGTGCTGAAATTCATCAATCACGATAACTGTCTTTCCATTGTTTCGATGTGCTATTTTAGCAAGAATATCATGGAAAGAAGGAAAATCATCCACGTTATAGCCATCAACAGCAAGCTGGCGTCCCCACTGATACACCTGTTCTCTTTCCGAGCAGGCTCGGGCAAGATAATAATAATTTGGCTTATCCTTCATAAACTCTCTGACAAGAGCAGTCTTCCCGATATGCTTCTGACCATATACGATCAGAATCTGACTTCCATCCTTATCGTAATAATTATTCAGATAATTAAGTTCTGATGCCCTTCCAAGCAGCATACATTACCTCTCGACGTTTTCTTATAGTTCCACTACTGCTATGCAGTCATATTGGCCAGCAGATTTTCTATCTCCTTTGACGGCATAGGCTTCCCAAGATAAAATCCCTGAATATTATCACAGTCAATTTCATTCAGATAACGGAATTGCTCCTCTGTTTCAACACCCTCTGCAATGGTCTCAAAGCCTAACTTTTTAACCATATAAATGATCGACTCTGTAATAATCTGGGTATTTTCATCCGAAATCACCGTATCGATAAAGGATTTATCTATTTTGAGAGTATCAATAGGTAAGCCCTTCAAATAAGACAGTGAAGAATATCCTGTTCCAAAGTCATCCAGTGAAATTTTCATACCAATATCACGGAGTTTAACCAGCTTCTCTGTAATCTCCTGAAAATCGTCAATCAGAATGGATTCCGTTATCTCCAGTTCAATCTCATTTGGTGAAATATCATATTTTTTGAGAAGAGATAATACATTATCTATAAAATCAGCCTGTTTATACTGAATCGCTGAAATATTAAGCGACATGATCATTGAGTAGTTATATTTGCGTTTCCATTCCGCATAAGCCTTAAGGCTTTCCTCAATCACCCATGTCCCGATAGGAATGATCGCACCGTTTTTCTCCGCAATCGGTATAAACACAGCAGGACTTATCATCTTACCATTGTCATCTTTCCATCTGATCAATGCTTCCACACCTCTTAGTGCTCTATCCGAAGTACGGAACTGTGGTTGAAAATTCATTGTAAAATTCTGTTCAAATACAGCATCTTTCAATTTATTCTCTATCGAAACATTGTTCAGGAAATCATCCAGAATCGCACCGTCAAAATACTGAATCTTATCTTTGCCAAGACTTTTGGCTTTAAACATAACAATTTCCGCGCAATTGATCAACTCTAATGTGGTAGTTGCCGCTTCCGGATACTCAGCTACGCCCACGCTTGCGGTAATATAGATTTCCTGTCCGCCGGTCAATAAAAACGGCTTTTTAAACCGTTCCCGGATGATCCGATAAATCGTTTCCACACTTCTCGCACCACAAGGACAGTAGATGCCAATACAATAGATATCACTGTTAAAATGAGAAACGATAATATTGTCGTTCATAAGCTCAAGTAAAAACTGTCCTACAACCTGAACCAGTTCATCACCAACAATAATTCCCATACCGTCATTGATTCTGCGAAAATCATCAAGATCAATAAACATAACAGCTACAGTTTCATTTTCATCCTGGGCACGTCTGACAAATTCCCCAAGCAATCTTACAAAGTAATTACGGTTATACAGACCGGTCAGGAGATCATAATATGCCATATAAGTCAATTCATCATTCTGAGAATTGAATTTTGTCACATCCTTGAATCTGATAATCTTATCGGTGGGATGATGCATCGAATCATATACGATATTAACCTCAACCTCAATACAAATCCGTTTATCTTTCAGTTTGACCTCAATAGAGCGACTCTTCAATCCCTGCTCTTCTATAAAAAGAACTTTCTGCAGCGGAATGATATCTTTATCCTCTACACATTCATATAGCTTTGTCAGATCTTTCAGGTCTGTGATCGTAAAAGGGAAAAAATAACTCCAATTTGCAATAGTCTGCACGCGGTCTTCTTCGTAATTGTAATACAGAATTCCATTATTCGACGTTTCACAGATCAGACGAAGCATTTTCTCGTCTCTGCTCAGCTTACGGTTCATTGCACTTAGTAAATCAACTTGATATATCAGTTCTTCCATATGTTGTACCCCTATTCCTCCCGAAACAACTTGTCCCGGGAGTCATTCCCAATAATGATTATATTTTCCCCTTATAATCTTCTCTTATGTTTTCCCCTATTTTTTCGTAATGTAACCTTTTGCCTTCAATGTTTCTGCACACAGAACAGCACCCCCTGCTGCACCACGTACTGTATTATGAGACAAACCTACAAATTTCCAGTCATATACATGATCCTCACGGATACGTCCTACGCTGATTCCCATGCCATTCTCAAAGTCAACATCCAGCTTAACCTGGGGACGGTTATCTTCTTCCATAACCTGTATAAACTGCTTCGGTGCACTGGGAAGATTCAGTTCCTGTGGAAGTCCTTTAAAGTTAACCAGCTTTTCAATCAACTGTTCTTTTGTTGGCTTCTTCTTAAATTTCACAAACACAGCTGCTGTATGTCCGTTTAAAACCGGTACTCTGATACACTGACAGGTAATCACCGGGCTGGTAGCGGGAACAATTTCTCCGTTCTCAACCTTACCCCATATTCTGAGAGGCTCTTTTTCACTCTTCTCCTCTTCTCCACCGATATACGGAATGACATTTTCAACCATCTCAGGCCAGTCTTTAAAGGTCTTGCCCGCTCCGGAAATGGCCTGGTAAGTTGTTGCAACAACCTCATATGGTTCAAATTCCTTCCACGCTGTAAGCACCGGTGCATAGCTTTGGATAGAGCAGTTAGGCTTAACGGCGATAAAACCTCTGGTAGTTCCAAGACGTTTCTTCTGTGCTTCGATGACATCAAAATGCTCCGGATTGATCTCCGGTACAACCATAGGCACATCCGGTGTCCAGCGGTGTGCGCTGTTATTGGATACCACCGGAGTCTCTGTTTTGGCATATTCTTCTTCAATCTTCTTAATCTCTTCCTTGGTCATATCCACTGCGGAAAATACGAAATCAACCTCAGCAGCTACCTTCTCCACTTCATTAACATTCTTTACAACAATATTCTTAACAGCCTCAGGCATAGGCGTTGTCATCTTCCACCTGTCGCCAACTGCTTCCGCATAGGTCTTACCTGCGGATCTCGGACTTGCCGCAATTGTTGTTACCTCAAACCAAGGATGGTTCTCCAACAGAGAAATAAATCTCTGTCCTACCATACCTGTTCCACCTAAAATACCGACTTTCAATTTTTCACTCATTGTTTCTCTCCTCATCATTTTTCTATCTCTTAGATTGCATCTTGGCATCTCTAATGAACATTATCTCGGAATATCTATGGCATCCTCATCCTGCCAGTCTCTTGCCAGATATTCCTTCTGCGTCTCAATCACCTTACGCATTACATCCGGTCCCGGTGCGCCGATCGTAAGACGCTTCTCTACACAGGTCTTAAGACTGATGGCATCATAGATATCTGCTTCAAATACAGGACTGATCTCTTTCAGTTCCTCCAAAGAAAGTTCCTCAATACTGCACTTCTTATCAATGCAGTAAAGCACCATCTTTCCTATTATACTATGGGCATCCCTGAAAGGCACTCCATGACCTACCAGATAATCTGCCGCATCCGTGGCATTGGTAAAGCCCAGCATGGCACTCTTCTCCATTACATCCTTATTGAACTTCATGGTACGGATCATACCCTCAAATAAAGCCAGACATCCTTTCACCGTATCTATGGCATCAAAGGTCAGTTCCTTATCTTCCTGCATATCCTTATTATAAGCAAGAGGAATTCCCTTCATTGTAGTCAGAATAGATATCAGGGCACCATAAACCCGGCCTGTCTTACCTCGTACCAGCTCCGCAATATCAGGATTCTTCTTCTGCGGCATAATGCTGCTTCCGGTAGAATAGGCATCATCTATTTCCACAAAACGGTATTCGTTGGAATTCCAGATGATGATTTCCTCGCAGAAACGGCTTAAATGCATCATAATCGTTGAAAGTGCCGACAAAAATTCAATCACATAATCTCTGTCTGACACCGAATCCATACTGTTCAAAGTAGGTCCCTCAAAGCCAAGCAGGGATGCCGTATAATTACGGTCCAGCGGATAAGTTGTCCCTGCCAGAGCGCCGGCTCCCAACGGGCAGTAATTCATACGATGGTAGATATCCTTTAATCTGGAACGATCACGTTTGAACATCTCAAAATAGGCCCCGATATGATGTGCCAGTGTTACCGGCTGTGCCTTCTGTAAATGGGTAAAGCCCGGCATATATGTCTCCACATTTTCCTCCATAATATGGAGCAGTGTTTCAAGCAGTTCTTTAACCAGTTCATCCACCTGAAGGACTTCCAGTCTGGTATACAGCCTCATATCCAGTGCAACCTGATCATTACGGCTTCTGCCGGTATGCAGTTTCTTGCCTGCTTCACCGATCCGTTCAATCAGATTTGCTTCTACAAAGCTGTGAATATCTTCA
>JALETS010000045.1 GCA_022781395.1 Lachnospiraceae bacterium
AAGTAATAAATGCAATGTCAGCAGGAATTTTATTTGCAGTTATTTTTGTTAAGTGTAAGAATATATGGGCAGGAATAATGGTACATGCTATTGTTGACTGGTGTTCGCTGTTTGTGGGTAATTGTTTCGTGGGTGGAAATAGTGTATTAAGTATGAGTATGAACGGTATCCAAGCGGTAAGTATGATTTTAGCAGGTTCATTACCACCAATCATCTTTTCTATTATTTTTATGAGAAAGATTGAAGAACCGTAAAATTTCAGGTTGTTGATTTGATGGTATGAAATTCAAAATTTTCTTAATCAAGTGCAAGCTTCAATAATGCCATCAGCTCTTCGGGGGATTTGTCCATTCCTTTGGATGCCCACGTACAGATAATGTTTAGAATACCACCGCTGCTGTATGACAAAGCATATTCAAGTGCCTCAGGGTTTTTGGCAAGTTTGCGGTTTGCCTTTTGTGCGTGATATATCTCGAGAGATATTTCATTAATAAACTGCTGCATGATGGATACCAAACCATTACGATAAAGTAGAATGGTTAGTTCTTTATATTCGTACCAGAAATGAAGTGCAAATTCACTGGTGTGCAGATAACTTTTATCAGATGAGTTATATAGCTCATCTGATTTTTTTGCCCATAGACTGTGAATATGAAAAAGAAGAATTTCATCCATAGAATTAAAAAGTCTATAAAAAGTTCTTCTAGAAAGATCTGCTTTATCTGAAAGCTCGGAGATGCTTATTTGGTTATAAGGCTTTTCATTCATCAATTCCAGCAGAGCACTGACATACATGTTTTTTGACTGTAGCGCAATTGGATTTGTTGTGGGATTCATAGTTTCTCCTTTGAGTGACACATATTTCATCTTTTGTAGCACTTGGTTGTAGCGGATTGACATATCAACAAAACGATTCTATCATAAATACATAAATGTCACAAGTGAGACACTAATCTTTCGAAAATGAGGAACAGAATATGGAAAGACAGTATTTCTATACAGAACGTGCACATCTGATGTGTCCAAACATGAATTTCGGTATTATATCTGAGATTAACAGTCCTTTTGATGAAAATAAAATCAGGCATACACTGTCAGTTCTTGTTAGGGCTCACCCTTTTCTAACCGCACTACTCGGGTATGAAGAAGATACGAATCGCTATTTTTATAATATCACTTCTGATTCACAAGTGGATTTGATTGTTAGTGATGAAAATATAACAGGGTTATACGACAAGCTGGTTATTAGTGAATACGAAAGACTTATTTCAACAGACTGGAACCTGACTTGTGAGGGGATGTTAAAAATTGTATGCTGGAAACAAGAAAATAAACTATGCATTCTGTTTGTATTTCATCATCTTCTTGCGGATGGAAGAGCAGCCCTTTCTTTGGTAAAAGAATTCGCAGAGTATTATGTGCATGGAAAATTACCGGAAAGTGTAGAGGAGAAACTGATATCTTTGGTGGATGATTTTCCAAGTGAATCAGAACTTCCTTTTGTAAGCAAAATTCTTGTTGATTATGCAAATAAAAGATGGAAAAAGGAAAATCATCAGGTTAGTTATGAAGCGTATCACAATTTTGCAAATAAATTTTTGCAAAAGGATAAAGTAATTCATAACACTTTCGTATATGACGAGGAGACAATGAGCGCAATTCGTTCTCTATGCAGGGAAAACCTGGTATCTGTTAATGATTATTTGACAGCTAAAATGTTTGAAGAAGATAAGACGGATAAAATCATCATTGCCAGTGACCTTAGAAAACAACTACATTGTTATTCGCAGGGAGCATTAGGTAATTATGCGACCGCATTCAGCGTGCGATTCAAAGGAAAGAATGCAGATACTGTAGCAATAGCAGGAAAGGTACATAAGCAAGTTCAGAAAATCATGAAAACTCCGGCCTCATTGTATTTGATTTTACAATGTTATGCAAGATTAACCCCTTCTCTAATTGATGCAGCAGCAATTTCGACTCTTGGTGATTTTGATAGCAAAGCAGGAAGATTTATTGGAACGGCTTTCTTTGGGTTTGAAAGGCCAGCAGGTTACAGTATTACAAATCTCGGTAAAATTGAAAGCAGGTCAATTGATAATGCTATATTTATTCCACCCGCGTCACCGGCAGTAAAGAAAATCAAGGGTATCCTTACGGTAAATGGACGAATGAATATATGCGTTAGTCAAAGATAAGAAGTGTGCCTAATTGATGGTCTTTCAATATGCTTGCAGGGCTGGTATACTCTGCATAGAATAAAGGTAATGTTTACCATTTGTCACTTTTCTAATGCAATTTACCCAAATTGCTCAATAATCCATATATTTTGGGGACTTTGTGTGAAAATAATGCATCCTTGACCCAATCACGAACCAACATCCATTTCACATGCAGCTTCTTGAACTTCGGTCTATTAAACTATGGCCTTATCCCCTACAAGCTCTGGTGAATCTCCATGATCTTATTGGTATATTCTCTGATCAACTTGGTAGACTCCTTGAACCGTGCCAGTTCTCCCGGTGTCATATGGATTTCCAGGACGTCAGATGCACCACTTCTGTTAAGCACCGTAGGTACACCGGCATATACATTCTCTTCTCCATATTCGCCCTCCAGCAGAGTCGATACAGGAATGATACGGTTTTCATCATCCAGAATCGCCTTAATGATACCTGCACAGGCTGTGGCAATTCCGTAATAGGTAGTTCCCTTTCTGTTCAGAATTTCCCAGCCTTCCTGTGTGGTCTTGTATACAAGCTCATCCAGATTCACATCACCTACCAGCTCTTTATTATCTGCGATAACATCGTAGAATGGTTTTCCAGCTACAGTAACCGTAGACCAGGGCACCATTTGGGAATCGCCATGCTCTCCCATGGAATAGGCATGCACACTTCTGGGATCGACTTTGGCAAGCTGTGCGATGATATTCTGCAGTCTGGCAGAATCGATGGCTGTACCGGTTCCGATAACCTGGTTCTTTGGGAGCCCGGACAGGAACTGTACATAATGGGTAATAATATCCACCGGATTGGAAATTACAAGGAAGATACCGTCGAAGCCGCTTGCCATAATGGGGTCTACAATGGATTTACAGATCTTTGCACTTAACTCCAGTGTGTCCAGTCTGGACTGTCCTTGTTTAGGCGGTGCTCCTGCCGTAATCACAATAATATCCACATCACCGCAGTCACTATAGTCGCCGGTTCTTACTTTTACATTCTTATTCAGATACTCAATGGTATCCTGTAAGTCCAGCATTTCACCATAAGCACGCTCTTTATTAATATCGATCATCAGTACCTCTTCACAGATACCCTGTGTGATCAGGCTGAACGCAGTAGTAGATCCTACCAGACCACATCCCACAATTGCAACTTTTCTCTTTGAAATCTTCATGTTTTGTTTCCTCCTGTCCGGATACATATTTCCCTTTTTCTACTAATAATATTAACAAGTAATTAATTGTTAATACTATTTATCAAAGCAGAAAGCGAGAATGCTTCAGCACCCTCGCTTTCTTAATTATTATTATTATAGGAAATGAAAAGTAATGCGTCAAGTTAATAATTACATAATTAACTATAACCCCGATATCTTCCTATCTCTTCTCCGGAATCCAGACTCTCATCTGGTTTAAGCCCCGATTGCCCCATGTATAATAGGGAACCAACGTTACCTTGCATTCCTCTGTCTTCGGCGCATCAAAAGAATATAACTCATCGCTAATCGTTTCGCGGTAGCCTTCTGCATATAATTCCTGAATACCGCATAACTTCTCCGGTAAATATTCGCTGACTGTTATCTTACCATCCTTTTTCAGGCTGACAGACAGAATATCATTTTCATTATCTACACCCTCGATACAGTAGATCAACGGCCCTCTCTGTACTGCCACCTTACCGGTATTGGCCGCAACCTTATTGCTGGTATATACTTTTCTGACAGACAGATCAAGCTCTACCGTTACCACGTCCTTGGCTCTGAATTCTCTATGCAGATATGCGTAACCATCTTTCATCTCATATTTAACCGGTCTGCCATTTAAAAGAATCTTCGTATTCCGGCTCCATGCAGGGATGCGGATTGCAAGAGGCACCGACATGGTTTCTTTCTCCGGAACAAAATGGTATTCCAGCTTATTATCATAGGGATAAGCTGTCTCCAAAGTAATCTTTCCACCAAAGCTTTCATTAAGATCCAGCGTTCCGCTTATAAAAAGATTCGAGAATAAAGCTCCCGGAATCACATGCCATGCATACTCCGAAATGGAAGACAGCATTCTTGCCACATTAGGCGGGCAGCATGCACAGGTAAACCATTTCGGTCGAACCGGAAGCGCATGCTTATGGGTCTGTGCTTCACCGGAAATCCCGGGCAACACCTCAAGCGGATTCACATAGAAAAATTTCGTTCCGTCCAACTGCATACCTGCCAGAACACAATTATATAGAGCTCTCTCTATCGTATCCGCATATTTTCCGTTTCTCTCCAGATAAAGCATCTTATTAGAAAAGAAAATCAATCCGATGGCAGCACAGGTTTCCGCATATGCCGTATCATTGGGAAGATGATAATCTTTTGTAAAAGCTTCTCCTTCATAGGCAGAGCCGATTGCTCCCGTAACATACATCCTGCACTGGGTAATATTATTCCATAATGTTTTGCAGGCCTCTGCCAGTTCTGCATCTCCGGTCTCCATCGCCGCATCCGCCATACCGGTATACAGATAGACCGCCCTTACCGCATGTCCAACCGCTTTCTCCTGCTTTCTGACCGGTGCCGCATTCTGTGCATACTCCTTATCCTCCGGATGATCGCCCCACACAGTCCAACTTCTTTTCTCCTTTTCCTTCGTAAAATAATCGCTGTCCTCCCCACGCACATTGATAAAATGCAATGCAAGCTCTTTATATTTCTCTTCTTTGGTACAACGATACAAGCGCATAAGTGCAAGCTCAATCTCCGGATGACCGGGATATCCCTCTGCACCCTCTTCGATAAAATGCTTGTATATATGATCTGCCATCCCACACATGATTTCCAGTAATCTGGATTTGCCGGTACACTCCGCATAGGCAACTGCCGCTTCGATCATATGTCCGGCACAATATAACTCATGTGCCTCATGAAGATTCGTCCATCTCTTCTCCGGTTCCTTCACGGTAAAATAAGTATTCAGGTAACCATCCTTCTGCTGCGCCTCACCAATCAACTCAATAATGCCGTCACATCTTTTTTCCAGTTCGGCATCCGGATACTGTGCCAGAGAATAGGCTGCACCTTCCAGCCATTTCGCCACATCGCTGTCCTGAAATACCATACCGTAAAATTCACCGTCACACTGTCCGGTCTTAAGCTTCTTAGCCGCCATCCGGAAATTCTCGATACAATGACTCTTCTCTGCGCCCTCAATCTGATCATTCAGAGCCTTCTCCTGATAGGGAAGCACCACATCCTTTACCAGCTTTTCATACCGGTCAAAAAAGCCCTCACCTATTTCAAACTTTTTTACTAATTTTAAATCGCCCATTACATACCCTCCATTACATATCATTTACGTTGTATCGCCTGCCGCAAGTCTATTTGATATGTATTATAGTCCTATATGCATGGTTATAAAATGGAATATTTTCTTTACTATTTGTATTATTTTCCGATTCTCAGTATGTGTCCAATAAAACAGCTCTTTTAGATTCCCGGTACATAAGTCCTGCGGTATTCACTGGGAGAGCAACCCTTCTCCCGGTGAAATATCTTGCTGAAATAAAATACATCCGAAAACCCGGTAAGTTGCGCAATCTCTGCGATAGGCTGATTCGTTTCCTTCAATAACTGCTCCGCTTTCCGAAGCCGCAAAGTACATTGATATTCCTTAATGGTCTGTCCGGTAGCTTCCTTAAATAAGGTACCGGCATATTTATATGAAAGTCCACTGACATCCTCTATTTCCTGAGAGCTGAAGCCTTCTATATAATGTGTTCTGATATATTCCTGAATCTGCTGAACATACCCACTTCCTACCGAATCATCCTGCGCACTTCGGGCACACTCTAAGAAAATCTGCCATAGCCTGACAGATGCCTGCGGTATATTTCCATGCACATGGGCATCTATCATCTTCTCAAAATCCTTTTTGATATGCTTGTGCCCGGAACAATCCGTTAATTTGGGCAACAAAATATATTTTTCATTGGCTTTACGATCCAGGCACACCTTCGTATCATAATAAACACCTTTCGGAAGCTCTTCCATCTGTGATGCCGGATCTTCACAGTAAAAATGCGCATAATACCAGGCAGAACCGGGCTCAAAGGACTTCTCACCCCAATGGTGCACATTACTCTTTAAGAAAAAGAGCTGATGGGGAAGGATCTGATAAGCAATCCCATCTTCAATAATTTCCATTGATCCCTGCAGCAGATAAATTGCCACATGAAAAGGAACGATTCTGTCTGCATGGATCATTGTTCCTAAAGAAATACTATAATCCGCCTCACAAATAAAAGGCATGGCATTACAGGGAATCTTAAGTAGGTGTTTGTTCATTTTGATTTCCTTTCCGGAACATAAAAATATTCTAAAGAAACATTGACAAGACCGAAGTAAATGTTGTATTATCTTAATTGTCCGTAATAGCGGGGTGTGGCTCAGCTTGGTAGAGCGCTACGTTCGGGACGTAGAGGCCGCGTGTTCGAATCACGTCACCCCGATTACACAAAGAACCGGAGACAGTTAACTGTTTCCGGTTTTTTATAGCATTCTCTCGTATCTCTCTTTCTATGAATGCTCTAATCCCTTTCTCTTCCAGACTCCACTGGCATAACGTATCACACAGACTACAGCAGTTGTCGTCCAGGTAGCAGCCGTCGTAATCCAGATACCCCAATAGCCAAACGCCGGAATTCTGGTAAATATCTGTGAATATAAGATTCGGCATACTACCTCTGTGAATCCGTTAACTACCGCAAAAGCAGTATCCCCACACCCGTTTAAAAGTGCCCTTGGTATATAGATCATTCCAAGAGAAAAATAACACAGACTGTTAATTTTTAAAGCCGTTACGCCCATGGCAATAACTTCCGGCTCTTTGACAAAAATACCTATGATCTGTTCACCGAACAGATATGCAACCGGTATTAGGATAATACTGAAAATAAGTACAATCCATACACATTGCCAGTATCCTTTTTTCACACGTTCCTTTAGTCCTGCACCGATATTTTGTCCTGTAAAATTCGTCAAAGCCGTTCCAAGGGAGGAATATGGCTGCTGCACAATCTGCTCTATTCTGCCAATGATTGTATACGTTGCCACCACTGTAGCACCAAAATGATTGACCACACCCTGTAATGCAATACAGGAAACCGCTATCATGGAGTTCTGTATCGCTACCGGAACGCCCAGACGAAATGCCCTTTTTACAACATCCATGTCAAAGTCACATTCTTCTTTTCCTATCTTAAAATACGGCACTTTTATGCAAGCATAGATCAGGCAGGTAATTGCTGCCACAATCTGTGAGATCAAGGTTGCAAGACCTACTCCAAGCACACCCATTTTGCACTGCAGTACAAACACAAGATCCAATACTACATTAACAATACTGGACAGGATCAGAAAATACAACGGTGATTTAGAATCTCCAAGAGCGCGCAGGACTGCAGCAATTCCGTTATAAAAGGAAACCGACAGAATCCCTACGCTGATAATACGCAGATAAATAATGGCATCCGCTATAATCTCATCCGGTGTGGACAGCATTCCCAGAATCTGCGGGGCAAAAGCATAGGAAATTACCGTAACAATCACAGATGCTGCCGTAAGCAGATACGCCCCGTTGATAATCGTCCGCCGAATCTCCTTCTCCATCTTAGCGCCAAAATACTGGGCAATCATAATACCGATACCGATTGCCAGCCCGGAACTAAGCGAAAAGAACAGAAAATTCACGGACCCACAGGAGCCCACTGCTGCCAACGCATTGGCACCTACATATTTTCCCACAATCACAGAATCTACCATATTATATAGCTGTTGAAAAATATTACCGATCAGTAACGGTACAGTAAACTTCAGAATTAATTTCAGGGAGCTTCCCTGTGTCATATCCGTAACATTATTCATAACTTTCCACCTTTAATCTGTTATACTGACAATTACCTTTTCTTTGGTACACCAATCAGCATATCCAAGTAATTTTTCTATCTCCCTTATATCATGTTCCATATAAGACGTAAATGTACTTTATTGATTAAAATTTGAACTATTCTGCTTATATTTCAAAATAGAAAAGCGGTAACGGATACATATGGTTAAATACTTTTTATACAAAAGTTGACATTATCCATTTTTAAGACTATAACTATAACGATGGAATTAAGTAATGTGGGAGGAATATATTATGGAAGCATACGAAGTATTAAGAGATCTTGCGATTATTCTTTTTTTCGCCAAGGTATTCGGTATTTTAGCCAGAAAATGCAAGGCACCACAGGTAGTAGGCCAGATCATTGCCGGTCTGTTAATTGGTCCCTGTGTCTTAGGATGGGTCGGACAATCTGATTTTATTGCACAAATGGCAGAGATTGGTGTTATTATTCTGATGTTTGCCGTAGGACTGGAAACAGATCTCAAGGAACTGATCAAAACAGGTCCGGTTGCTTTCCTGATTGCCTGCACAGGTGTATTTGTTCCTCTGGTATTAGGTACTATATTATATATGGTATTTTACGGCACTGCTCCATGGGGAAGCGAACATTTCTATAAGGCAGTCTTTATCGGAACAATCATGACAGCAACCAGTGTAAGTATTACTGTTGCCGCCTTACAGGAGCTTGGTAAGATCAAGAGTAAAGTTGGAACAACCATTGTCAGCGCAGCTATCATTGATGATGTCATTGGTATTATTGTGTTAACTGTAGTTTTAGGATTTAAAAATCCTGCTTCCAGCCCGAGTATGGTCATTGTGAAAACAATTGCTTTCTTCGTGATTGCAGTGATTGGCGGTTTTGCTATATTTAAAGTCTTCCTGAAACTGGATAACCGTTACCCGCATACAAGACGTATTCCCATCGTCAGTCTTGCTTTCTGTTTTGCATTGTCCTATATTGCAGAAAAATATTTCGGTATCGCAGACATTACCGGAGCATATATTGCAGGAATCGTATTGTGCAACCTGAGTGACAATGAATATATTGAGCGTAAGATTGATGTCAGCTCTTATATGATTTTTGGCCCGATCTTTTTTGCAAGTATTGGTCTGAAAACATCCTTTGATTCCATGAACGGCAAGCTGTTTGCTTTCTGTATCTGTTTTGTAATCGTGGCACTCATTGCTAAAGTAATCGGCTGCGGGCTGGTTAGTAAACTTTGCAAATTCAACATGTCTGATTCTCTTAAGATCGGTGTAGGCATGATGACACGCGGAGAGGTTGCACTGATTGTTGCACAGAAGGGGCTTGCTGCAGGACTTCTGACGTCAGATTATTTTACGGCAGTTATTTTATTAATTCTGGTGTCCTCTATCGCAACGCCTATTGTGTTGAAGTTCCTTTATTCGAAGGATACAAAATCTGCTGTTACACAGGCATAGTATTTATAATACTTTTTTAATTTCTGCTTCCAATTCCTCCTGGGGAACAGCTCCCACAACAGTAGCAACCGCCTCACCCTTTACAAAAATTTTCATGGTTGGAATCGACATGACACGATACATTCTTGCAAGACCGTCTTCGTCGTCGATATTGCACTTTCCTACCTTAACCTTACCCTCATATTTCTCTGCCAGTGTGGCAACTACAGGGGCCATCATCTTACAGGGGCCACACCAGTCTGCATAGAAATCTACCAGAACCGGTACCTCCGATGCCAAAACTTCTTTTTCAAAATTATCAGTTGTAAATTTGTGTTCCATAATTTCCTCCTTTTATCTGGATATAATATATTTATAAATTGGATTTCCTAAAGAAGAAAATCTTTCTTCATACTCTGTCATAACATTTCCCTGCATCATCTCAGTATCATGATGTAAATCCTCTGTCATCCGATCTAAATGCCATCCCGCAGGCTCAAGTTCCTCCAATGCAAACTGAAACAAATCATGGTTGTCCGTTTTAAACTCTATAACACCATCCGGTACTAGTATTTCATTATATCGCTGTAAAAATTCACGGGACGGTAATCTCCTCTTAGCATGTCTGTCCTTAGGCCAGGGATCTGAAAAATTCAGGTATATCCGGTCCACTTCGCCTTTGTCAAATATAGATGTGATCTCCTCTGCATCCATTCGTATAAAATACAGATTTGGCAGTGGATCTGCTTCCATTTTCTGTATACCGCGAATCAATACACTGGAATATTTCTCAATACCTACATAATTAATATCCGGATTCATTCTCGCCAGATCCATGATAAACCGGCCTTTTCCCATGCCTATCTCGATGCGGATCGGGTGATTATTCCCGAATATTTCATGCCATTTTCCCTTCCGAGTCTGCGGTTCATGAATAACATAGCTGCTTTCCGCAATTACTTCTCTGGAACCGGTCACATTACGAAGTCTCATATTTTAGTCTCTTGTCTTTCTGCTTCTATTATAGTATTAATAATTTTATTTACTCAATCACCTTTATTGGATTTCCGTATTCATTTTACACCATTTTATATTTTTAGCATAGACCCTATACAGCATTAGATTCTGTATTTTTTGTGAATTCGCTACAGTTTTTCTCTAAAATAGTGTATGATTATATGGAACGACTAAACGGAAATATACATATGATATCCTTTTCATAAGATATTATGTTTTGACATATACTGCTATTATAACAGAAAGGTTATAAGACTATGCTCTTTTCTATAATAAAATCTAAAGGGAAATCTTTGGCTTGCCTGTTCCTGGCTGCCTCTGTATTCCTTGGCGGCATAGCTGCCGATACGCTCACTGTCTATGCCACATCGGAAGAATTGGCGGCTGAGGCGGAAGCACGAAAATCTCTTACCATTCAATCTAACGAAATTGATAACTGGCCGGTAGGTCCTCAGGTCAGTGCACAGGCTGCGATTCTTATGGATGCCGATACCGGCGCCATCCTCTATGCCAAAAATATTAATGAAAAACTATATCCGGCCAGTACAACAAAGATTATGACCTGTCTTCTGGCAAGAGAAAACGGTAATCTGGATGATATGGTGGAGTTTTCTAAAAGCGCTGTTTTCAGCGTTCCCGCAGACGGTTCCAACATGGGTATGGATGTAGGTGAATCTATTACTATGGAGCAGTGCCTTTATGGTATACTGGTAGGGTCCGCCAATGAAGTAGCCAATGCACTGGCTGAACATATCTCCGGCTCTATCGACGATTTTGTTAACATGATGAATGAACGCGCTGCACAGCTTGGCTGTACCAATACTCATTTCGTTAATACAAATGGTCTATACGACGACAGCCATTATACGACTGCTTATGATCTGGCTTTGATTTCCCGCGCCTTTTTTCAGGATGAAATGCTTTGCAAAATCGGTAATACTGCACGCTATCATTTTGAACCTACAGCTACCCAGCCGGATGACTTCTATCTGAACAACAAGCATAAATTAATTACCGGTGAGATTGCATATGACGGTATTCGCGGTGGTAAAACCGGATACACCGATGAAGCCAGACAAACACTTGTTACCTGCGCGGAACAGAACGGTATGAAGCTTATCTGTGTTGTTTTTAAAGAAGAATCTCCTGCCCAGTTCACAGATACGGTAGAATTATTTGATTACGGATTTCACAATTTTCAAGCTATGAATATTTCGGAGAATGAAGAGGACTATAATATAGATACAACCGGATATTTGCAGATTGGCAATGATATCTTCGGAAACTCCAAACCCATTTTATCGATAGACACTGAAAGCTGTGTTATTGTTCCGAATACTATTGATTTTGACGACCTGGATTCAGAAATAGATTATAGTGTTTCCGGAGAGAACTGTGTCGCTCAGATTCTGTATTCCTATCAGGACACTTATGTTGGGAACGCTTATCTGAACCTGGCTGACAACAGCGCTTCCACCTATGATTTCGATACAAATATGAAAACCACGGATATCAGTGTGGAAAAAGCCGACACAGAAGCAGAAAAAGTTGAGGAACAGAATACTATCTTTATCAATGTCAAAAAAGTTCTTATCATGATCCTCATTTTTGCTGCATTAATCATTGTATTATTTGTTTTACGGGCACTTGTTATAAATAGTAAAAATGCTAAACGCAGAAAGAACAGGGTAAAACGCAAACAGCGCAGAAGAGCCCGTATTCAGTCCGATTTTGATGATTTTGACTTTTAATCCTTATTGCTGTTTTTTTTCAGCGCCCTTTTTTCTTTCCTCTGCTGTTTGGATTTTTCCTGCCTGTTGCGAATATCGGACACTTCTTCTTCTGTGATAAACTTATCTGTTTTCACAACATATATCATATCATCCTCTGATTTGCGAATACGGACTTTGGATTTCATAAAACCATGTTTATCACAATATGACACACTGTAATAATGTTTTCCGTTGGGAGTAAACCAACGGATTTTCTTACGAAGTCCTTTATGGCATAAGTAGCATTTCGTTCCCATTACCGTTTTATCCGCGATAGCTTCTGTCTTGTCCGTAAAGCCACGGGATATATATTTTGCATAATCATCAAATATTACATGCACTTCTGATTCTTTATCTTTTGGAAGATGAAATACATCATAAGAATAATTAGACAATACTCTCTCTTCCAGACGTGCTAACACTTTAGCAGTATAATATGCGTCACTAAAAGCTCTGTGGAATGGAATATCTTTTTCAATATTCAGAAAATCAATGGCATATTCCAGTGTTCTCCTTGATTTCCTGTCTTCATAGGCAATGCTAAACAGCTTCTGCACATCCAGATATCTAAACGGTCCGTCAGCAAGCGGTTCTAATCCATAATATCTGATATTCCTTTGTAACTCTACCAGATCAAGAGGTCCCCATGTACAAAAGATATAATCGTCACCACACCAATCCTGAAATTGCTTCATCACTTCCGGGAAAAAACTGCCTTGCTGAAGCTGATTCATCTGTAAATGAATCAATTTACTGGTAATACGGTGCATTTCATGATAAACCTGAGGCTTGACCAATTCACTGAATTCATCAATCATTTTACGACTGCTATTTAATTTGATAGCACCGATTTCTATAATTTCAAAAGGAAGAATCTTGCTGACTTCCTCTTCTCCGGTGCTGCTTTGATTCCATTCCAGATCAAGTATAATATAATTCATTTCTTTCCTCCGCATTCATCGCAGGAATATGTTTCTTTTCCAAAGTAAACTTAGTTACAGTTTTTATTGTAGCATATGCCTGTAAATGCGCCAACTAAAAACGCCAAAGACCTTATAAGGTTTTCGGCGTATCAAGTTTTTTAAGAAGTTCCTCCACCTGAGATGCTTTTAATACCTTACCCATAGATACTACCTGTTCATTTACAACTATCGCGGGCATGCTCATGACTCCATAGCTCATGACCTTTTCCATATCTGTAATGTACTCAACTTCTGCATCAAGCTTCATGTTTGCAACCGCTTTTTTTACATTTTCATATTGCTCATGGCATGCTTTGCAGCCTGCTCCTAATACCTTAATATTGCAGCCCTTTTCTCCACATGCACAACAACCTTCATTTACCGGCTCACTGACTGATGTACCTCCACAGCAGCATCCCACCTTTGTTTCCTCTTTCGTTTTCTTACCAAATCCAAATAATCCCATGTTACTAATCTCCTTTTCTTTTTAATATATTATATTTTGCTAACTATTCAGATCCGCATCTCGATTCCACTTCGTTTCATCTCGATGTGCCTTCTCGCCATATAAATTTTCAAAAATATAAAAATTCATACAAGTATGATTTTCATATTTTATGAAAATTTGCATGGCTCTGAATAGTTACATATTTTTATATCCTTAGATAATCAGATACTGAATTGCATTAAAGAAGTATCCTACAATGATAATTCCCACTGTACAGATTGTAATAAATACACCTAACAGTTTCGGTTTTATGGCTTTTTTCAACATAATCATAGATGGCAGGCTAAGCGTTGTAACACCCATCATAAATGAAAGAACAACACCCAGCTTAGCTCCCTTTGCAAGCAAAGCTTCTGCTATCGGAATGCAACCGAAAATATCTGCATACATAGGTATTCCTGCAATTGTTGCAATAATAACACCGAATGGATTTCCGTTCCCCAGAAATCTCACAATCAAGTCTTCCGGAATCCAGTTATGAATAACCGCTCCGATACCTACCCCAATCAGAATATATGGAAATACTTTCTTAAACGTCCCTGCCACTTGTTCCACAGAATATTTCAAACGGTCCTTTACAGTAAGTTCTTCCTGCGGTATATCAATCTGCTTTGCATTGCTGATAAATTCTTCCACCTGATTTTCAAGATGCAGCTTTTCAATTAACGTTCCACCTGCTACTGCTATCACAAGACCAAGAACAACATATACAATTGCTACTTTGGCACCAAAGATACTCATCAGAAGAACAAGGGACCCCAGATCAACCATTGGTGATGAGATTAAGAATGAAAATGTTACTCCAAGCGGTAGTCCCGCACTTGTAAACCCAATAAAAAGTGGAATTGATGAACAGGAACAAAACGGGGTTACTGTTCCAAGCAATGCTGCTATGATATTAGCCACAATTCCATGAAACCTCCCAAGTATCTTCTTTGTTCTTTCCGGCGGAAAATAGCTTTGAATATAACTTATGATGAATATCAAAGTACATAAAAGAACCACAATCTTTATCACATCATATATAAAAAATTGAATGGTTCCACCAATTTTTTCTGTTGTATCCAGCCCTAATGTATTTAGCAAGTTCCCTATTAAAACATTAAGCCATTTCATACCAAGTATCTGTTCTTGTATAAATGTCCACATACATACACCTCCATCTATATAGACAAGTATCTATATATTTATTTTATTTTTTGCCGGCACAATTTGCACCGGCTATTTTTTATACATTCTATTCATTTACTTTAAAAATTTTTCAATGTCACTACTCTTAAGTACCTTACCCATTGAGACAATTTTTTCATCTACCATAAGTGCAGGTGTACTCATAATTCCATAACTGCCAATCACAGCAAAATCTGTAATATACTCAACCTCTGCTTTTACTCCCGCCTTTTCAATTGCTTCCTTTGCATTTGCCAAAAGGGTCTCACACTTACTGCAGCCGCCACCTAATACCTTTACATTCATCATAACTATCATCCTTTCCTATTTGTTATTGGAACAACAATTGGTTTCACAGCAACCCTCTGATATATCTTCTGTGGTATTACGACAGCAAGTAATCGCTGCTATATAATCCTTGTACTCTTTGAACTTTTCGCAGTTGATAGAATAATGTTGCCACTTGCCATCCTTATAAGAACTTACTAGACCACAATCTCCAAGCACCTTCATATGATGAGACAATGTTGGCTGTGTTACTTGCAATTCTTCCAACAGATTACATCCACACTTTTCTCCCTGCGTAAGCATTTCAATTATTCTGAGTCTGTTTGAGTCTGACATTGCTTTACAGATATTTGCAACTTCTTCTCTTGTCATTCTGTCACCTCTTTGTATAGATACTCGTCTATCTGTAGATATTATATTTCACACATAGGCATTCGTCAATATATTTTTCAAAAAATTAGCACACATTCCTTTCGGTCTGTGTGCCACCACCCCTTATCGTTTTATACTCTTACTTCAAATCCGTTCTTGAATATGAATCTTATATCGTCCTTGGATTTCACAATCACTTCCTGCACAAGACTGCTCCAAATCCCGGCATCAAACTCGTAGGTTATGCCGTCCTGCTTCTCCAAAGTGCGAATGAATCCTTTGAACAATTCTCTCTTCGCTTTCTTGCTTTCTATCTGCTCTGCAATGTCATCATTCTTAGCTTTTGCCTTTTCATATCTTGCCATAAGTTCGGCATCCTCAATCATCTGATTAAAGCCTTCTCTTCTTTTGGTGTTTGTAGCTGTAATACCCTCATCAGAATACATCCCGACAAAAATCCAATCATCACGGGAAGTAATGTAGTTGGTATAATAATCCATCTGTGCCTCATAGCTGGTAGCCTGTTCTTCATGCTCCGTTGAAACTCGGGCATAGCCAGCAACTCTACACCTGGTCTTCTCTTTTATTAGTTTTCATATTCATTCTTGAAACACTTATTATATCATCCCAAAATGCTCCAATGCATCCTTTATCGCCTTTTCCTTCTCTTCCGGACATTGAGGCTGTCTACTATCCTCAGATTTCGGCAAATTATAATTCTCCCCAACCTCAATTCCACATTTCCTTTTTACCTGTGAAATATATAGATTAGACACCTTCAACCCATGCTTATTTAAGACATAATCCTTAATCTCTGCATATGTCGCCTTACTCTCCGCTGAAGTCAAATCCAGTTCATCTAATTCTATTTCAACCTCAATTACATCATCCGCTTTCCGTTGGGACAAAAGAACTACCGTCTCCACATG
>JALETS010000020.1 GCA_022781395.1 Lachnospiraceae bacterium
ATTCAGAGTGGTGGAGATACATAGGATCTGTGAAGCCACGGCAACCCCTTTAAGGAAGGTGCCAACCTGAGCGAAAAGCTGTCGCAAGACAGATCGAACAATAAGAGGATTTGATTATCGACTATCGGGTCCGCTTATTTCGAGAGAATTAAGCGGATTTTTTGTGCGTCTGATCAAAGCAGGAAGCTGCATGGCAGATGTATGTCAAAACTAATATTTCACATAAGAAAGGAAGAGAAACATGGAAAAAAGATTATTTACTTCAGAATCCGTAACCGAAGGACATCCTGACAAGGTCTGCGATGCCATTTCCGACGCTATCTTAGATGCGTGCATGGAAAAGGACCCTATGAGCCGTGTGGCTTGTGAGACAGCAACCTGTACAGGCTTTGTATTGGTAACGGGAGAAATCACAACAAACGCTTACGTTGATATCCAGAAAATCGTACGTGACACTGTTAAAGAGATTGGTTATACCAAATCCGAATATGGATTTGACGGCAATACCTGTGCTGTTTTAGTAGCAATCGACGAGCAGTCTGCCGATATTGCAATGGGTGTTGACAAGGCACTGGAAGCAAAAGAGAATAAGATGTCCGATGCGGAAATCGAAGCAATCGGTGCAGGTGATCAGGGTATGATGTTCGGTTATGCAACCAACGAGACTGAGGAATATATGCCTTATCCGATTTCTCTTGCACATAAGCTTGCTTTACAGCTTACTAAAGTTCGTAAAGACGGTACATTAAAGTATTTAAGACCTGATGGCAAGAGCCAGGTATCCGTAGAATATGATGAGAACGGTAAGCCGGTAAGACTGGAAGCTGTTGTATTATCCACACAGCATGATCCGGATGTGACACAGGAGCAGATTCACGCTGATATCAAGAAGTATGTATTTGATCCGGTACTTCCGACAGAGCTTGTAGATGATAACACGAAGTTCTTCATCAATCCGACCGGTCGTTTCGTAATCGGCGGACCTCACGGTGATGCAGGTCTGACAGGACGTAAGATTATCGTTGATACTTACGGTGGATATGCACGTCACGGCGGTGGTGCTTTCTCCGGTAAGGACTGCACCAAGGTTGACCGTTCTGCAGCTTATGCAGCACGTTATGTAGCAAAGAACATCGTGGCAGCAGGATTGGCAGAGAAGTGCGAGATCCAGTTATCCTATGCCATCGGTGTGGCACAGCCTACATCTGTCATGGTAGATACTTTCGGAACAGGCAAGATTGCTGATGAGAAGTTAGTGGATGTTGTTCGTGAGAACTTTGATCTGCGTCCGGCAGGCATCATCAAGATGTTAGATCTTCGCCGCCCGATTTACAAGCAGACAGCCGCTTACGGCCATTTCGGACGTAACGATCTGGATCTTCCTTGGGAGAAACTGGACAAGGTAGATGTGCTGAAGAAGTATTTATAGGATGCTTGTATCATACGAATGATTTAATTTTTATCTGTAAATTAAAGCAGTAATGTAGCAAGAACTCTGTGTAAACGGTAGAACTGTTTGTACAGAGTTCTTTGATTTCCTTGCCTATTTGAATTGTCATGGTCTATAATAGATACGAGTGAGAAACATTTAGAAAGAGGTATCTTCATGGCATTCGTACATCTGCACGTCCATACAGAATACAGTCTTCTGGACGGTTCCAATAAGATAAAAGAATATGTGAAACGTGTCAAAGAGCTGGGCATGGACAGTGCGGCTATCACTGACCATGGTGTTATGTATGGTGTCATTGATTTCTACAAAGCCGCAAAAGAAGCCGGTATCAATCCGATTATCGGCTGTGAGGTCTATGTGGCACCCCACTCCCGGTTTGACAGGGAACTGACCGGCGGAGAGGACAGATATTATCATCTGGTACTTTTAGCAGAGAACAATGTGGGCTATGCCAATCTGATGAAAATTGTCAGCAAAGGGTTTACGGAAGGATACTATTACAGACCTCGTGTGGATTTTGAAGTTTTACAACAGTATCATGAGGGCATTATCGCTCTGTCGGCATGTCTGGCGGGTGAGGTGCCTCGGCTGATTCAGAAGGGACTTATTGATGAGGCGAAGAAGACTGCGAAGAAGTTCGAGGAATGCTTTGGAAAGGGCAACTACTTTCTGGAATTGCAGGATCATGGTATTCCGGCTCAGCAGATGGTCAATTCGGCACTGCTTAACATGAGTAAGGAACTGGGCATTCCCCTTGTGGCAACCAATGACGTCCATTATACCTACGCCGAGGATGCACAGCCGCATGATATCCTGCTCTGCCTGCAGACCGGTAAGAAGCTGGCAGACGAAGATCGTATGCGCTATGAGGGCGGTCAGTACTATGTAAAGAGTGAAGAAGAAATGAAGGGGCTTTTTCCCTATGCATGGGAGGCGGTGGAGAATACCCAGCGTATTGCAGACCGCTGTCACGTGGAAATAGAATTCGGAAACTATAAGGTGCCCCATTATGAGGTGCCGGAGGGCTATGATTCCTGGACTTATTTGAATAAATTATGCCGGGATGGTATGGCAGAACGTTATCCCGAGGATGACGGCACCTTGCAGAAACGGTTGGAATATGAGCTGGATATCATCAAAACCATGGGATTCGTGGATTATTTCCTGATCGTATGGGATTATATCAATTATTGTAGGGAGAATAATATTGCGGTAGGACCGGGACGTGGTTCCGCAGCGGGCAGTATTGTGTCCTATTGTTTGAAAATTACGAATATCGACCCGATTAAATATAATCTTCTGTTTGAACGTTTCCTGAATCCGGAACGTGTTTCCATGCCTGATATTGATGTGGATTTCTGCTTTGAGAGAAGGCAGGAGGTTATTGATTATGTGGGGCGGAAATACGGAACGGATAAGGTAGTGCAGATTGTTACCTTCGGTACCATGGCAGCCAAGGGGGTTATCCGTGATGTGGGACGTGTGATGGATCTGCCCTATGCCTATGTGGATGGCATTGCCAAGATGATTCCCAATGAATTAAATATAACCATCGACAGGGCTTTAGAACTTAATCCAGAGTTCAAGAAGCTGTATCGGGAAGATGAGCAGGTTCACACCCTGATTGATATGTGTAAGAGACTGGAGGGATTACCGAGGCATACCTCCATGCATGCGGCAGGCGTGGTAATCTGTCCGGCGGCGGCAGATGATTTTGTACCGCTTTCCCGTGGCTCTGATGGTTCCATAACCACACAGTTTCCTATGACGACCATTGAGGAGCTGGGACTTCTGAAGATGGACTTTCTGGGACTGCGTACCCTGACAGTAATCCAGAATGCGGTGCGTATGGTGGAGAAGAGTACCGGCATTTTTATAGATATTGACAATATTGATTATAATGATCCGGCAGTTCTTGCATCCATCGGAACAGGCAGGACTGACGGCGTATTCCAGTTAGAGAGCGGTGGCATGAAGAATTTCATGAAGGAGCTGAAGCCTCAGAGCCTGGAGGATATTATTGCGGGTATTTCATTATACCGGCCGGGGCCGATGGATTTTATCCCCAAATATATTAAGGGTAAAAATAATCCGGAGACCGTAACCTATGACTGCCCGCAGCTTGAGCCGATTCTGGCACCGACCTATGGCTGTATCGTTTATCAGGAGCAGGTTATGCAGATCGTGCGTGACCTGGGCGGTTATACGATGGGACGAAGCGACCTGGTTCGCCGTGCCATGAGTAAGAAGAAGCAGTATGTCATGGAGCAGGAGCGCAAGAACTTTACCTTCGGTAATCCGGAGGAAGGGGTGCCGGGCTGTGTTGCGAACGGTATCAGTGCGGAAGTGGCAGATCATATCTATGATACGATGATGGATTTTGCCAAATATGCATTTAATAAGTCTCATGCGGCATGCTATGCGGTAGTTGCTTATCAGACAGCTTATCTGAAATATTATCATCCGGTGGAGTTTATGGCAGCGCTTATGACTTCTGTTATTGATAATCCGGGTAAAGTATCGGAGTATATTATGACCTGTCGCAGTATGGGGATTCAGATACTGCCACCGGATATTAATCTGGGAGAGAGCGGCTTCTCTGTTTCAGGCAATGAGATCCGTTATGCCCTGACAGCAATCAAAAGCATAGGACGTCCGATTATTGATGCGGTGGTAGCGGAACGAAATGCAAGAGGGCCGTATACGAATCTGGAGGATTTTATTACCCGCATTGCGGATAAGGATGTGAATAAGCGTGCTCTTGAGCATTTTATCAAAGCAGGAGCTCTGGATAGTCTGGGCGGAACTCGTAAGCAGTTTATGAGTGTGTATATCCAGATCATGGATCATATCCAGCAGGATAAGAAAAATAACATGGCCGGGCAGATTTCTCTGTTTGATATCGTTTCTGAGGAAGAAAAGGAGGATTATGAAGTAAAACTTCCCGATGTGGGGGAATACTCTAAGGAGATGAAGCTTGCTTTTGAGAAAGAGGTTCTGGGAATTTATATCAGTGGACATCCCTTAGAGGAATATCAGGATCTGTGGCGGAAGAATATTACCAATACAACAGCAGATTTTGCACTGGATGAGGAACTGAATACGACAATTGCGCGGGATGGTAAGCCGGCAACGATTGGCGGCATGATTACCGAGAAAAAGATTAAGTATACGAAGAACGAGAAGGTGATGGCTTTTCTGCAGGTGGAGGATCTGGTAGGCTCCGTTGAAGTGATCGTTTTTCCCAGAGATTACGAAAAATATGGCAGTTTCTTATCGGAAGATAATAAAGTTTTTATCAAAGGAAGAGTTTCTGTGGAAGAAGACAGAGACGGTAAGCTGATCTGTGAAAAAATCGTACCGTTTGATGCCATCCCTAAGAAGCTTTGGGTGAAATTCCCCACCAGAACAGCCTATGAAGAGAAAAAGCAGGTACTCTTTGATATTTTAAAGGAGTCGGAGGGTAATGACAGTGTTGTCATATATGTGGAAAATCCCAAGTCAATGAATCCGCTTAAGGATAATTGGAATGTCAACGCAGAAGAAGGACTGATCGGACGGCTGGAGGAGCAGTTCGGCAGGGAGAATATAAAGGTTGTATAGAAAAATATTGAAAAAGCACTTTCTTTAGAGTAAAATACAGATGGAATTGATTCATTCAAGAATTTGAAATGCTTCGGAATGGAGGAAAAGATGGCAAAAGAAATCAAAACAATTGGCGTGTTGACAAGTGGCGGTGATGCTCCGGGCATGAATGCAGCGATTCGTGCGGTAGTCAGGAAGGCGATTGCCAACGGCGTTAAAGTTAAAGGTATCAAAAAGGGCTATCAGGGACTTCTGAATGAAGAAATCGTTGATATGGAGAAATGGTCTGTATCTGATACGATACAGAAAGGCGGTACAATCCTAGGTACGGCACGGTGTCACGAGTTCCGTACGGAGGAGGGTCAGCAGAAGGGTGCCGATATCTGCCATAAACATGGGATTGATGGCTTGGTTGTCATCGGCGGAGACGGTTCTTACCGTGGAGCACAGGCACTGGCTAAGCATGGTATTAATACCATCGGTATTCCGGGAACGATCGATTTGGATATTGCCTGTACAGAGTATACGATTGGATTCGATACAGCAATTAATACAGCGATGCAGGCTATTGATAAGGTAAGAGATACATCTTCTTCCCATGAACGTTGCAGTATCATTGAGGTTATGGGCAGAAATGCTGGATACATTGCATTGTGGTGTGGTATTTCCAATGGTGCAGAAGATATTCTGCTTCCTGAGAAATATGATTACAATGAGCAGCAGATTATTAATAATATTATTTCCAACAGAAAGCGCGGCAAGACCCATCACATTATTATCAATGCAGAGGGTATCGGTCATTCCACTTCTATGGCAAGACGTATCGAGGCTGCTACCGGTATTGAGACAAGGGCAACCATCCTTGGATACATGCAGCGAGGCGGATCTCCGACCTGTAAGGATCGCTATTATGCTTCTATTATGGGTGCTTATGCAGCGGACATCCTGTGTGCCGGCAAGAGTAATCGTGTAGTCGGTTATCAGCATGGTGAATTCCTTGATTTTGACATTGAGGAAGCACTGAATATGCAGAAGGATATTCCGGAATACGCTTATGAAGTATCCAAGATTCTTTCCTTATAGGAATTGTTAAATCGTGATTAAACACAAGAAAATATACAGTTTATACACAGAATAGTCCCCGCAGGCGGTGCGTTTGCGGGGCTTATTATATAAGTGTATTAGGTAATTGCGAAATAAACAAATATACTTATCTGAGTTTCGCAATTATATCTCAATGGAGGAAACATGATTACAAGCCTTACTAATAAAGCTGTGAAAGAGGTAGTGCAATTATCCCAGAAGGCAAAAGAACGCAACCATCAGGGGCTTTTTGTGGTAGAGGGTGTTAAAATGTTCAAAGAGGCTCCCTCTGACAGGATTCGGAAAGTATACATATCACAGAAAGCGCAGGAAGAGCTATATCGCCTGTATGAGGAAAAACTTTCCGGGTTGCCTTGTGAAATTGTGGCAGACGAAGTATTTGCCAAAATGTCTGATACCAGGACGCCCCAGGGGATTCTGTGTCTGGTGGAGCAATATCACTATTATATAGAAGATATTTTATCTCTGAAAAATAAAAAACATCTGTTATTAATCATTCTGGAAGATATTCAGGACCCGGGTAATCTGGGAACCATTGTACGAACCGGAGAAGGTGCAGGCGTGGATGGCATTATCATGAGCAGCCGGACCGCTGATATTTATAATCCAAAGGTAATCCGTTCTACTATGGGATCAATATATCGGGTGCCTTTTGTATATACACAGGATCTTAAAGAGACGATAAAAACACTGCAAGATCAAGGAGTCAGTGTATTTGCGGCGCATCTTGGAGGCAGTAAATCCTACGACGAATTTGATTACCGGACACATACTGCTTTTCTGATCGGAAACGAAGGAAACGGTTTGAAGGAGGATACTGCCCGATGTACTGACAATTATCTGAAGATACCGATGGAGGGAAGCGTGGAATCTCTTAACGCAGCAGTGGCATCCTCAATCCTGATGTACGAAGCTTTCAGACAGAGAAGGAATGGATAGGGTGTGTCGAAAAGACTTCATAAATGTAGCAAAACATGAGATTAAATATAGATTTAATAATTCAAAATATGTGAAACAAGGTTTCAGAATGGAGGAAAATATGAAAATCGGATTTATAGGGCTGGGCAACATGGCAAAGGCGATTATTGGCGGCATGCTGCAGAATGAAATGGTAAAGCCGGGTGATATCGTTGGTTCTGCCAAGACCGAGAAAACACTTAAAGATGTGCAAACACAGTTCGGCATTGAAGTCAGAACCTCTAATCTTGCAGTGGCTGAGGAAGCAGAAGTGCTTGTACTGGCGGTAAAACCTCAATTTCTGCAGGAGGTCATCGAAGAAATCAGAGATGGTGTTAAATCAGAAACACTTGTTATTAGTATTGCTGCCGGCAAAACTTTGGACTGGCTGGGAGAGGCTTTCGGCAAAGAGATGAAAATAGTACGTTGTATGCCTAATACACCGGCTCTTGTTGGAGAGGGATGCACCGGTGTATGCGTAAATGCCAAGGTATCCGGGGAAGAGGCTGAGTACAGCATTAGATTAATGGAGAGTTTTGGTAAAGCAAGTCAGGTGCCGGAACGTCTGATGGATGCGGTAGGAGCCGTCAGCGGAAGTTCTCCTGCCTATGTATTTATGTTTATTGAGGCCATGGCAGATGCTGCTGTAGCTGCAGGAATGCCCAGAACGCAGGCTTATGAGTTTGCAGCGCAGGCGGTCTATGGTTCTGCAAAGCTGGTGCTGGAGAGTGGTAAGCACCCCGGAGAACTGAAGGACATGGTATGTTCACCAGGCGGGACAACGATTGAGGGAGTTCGTATATTAGAAGAAAAGGGTATGCGTGGAGCTGTTATGGATGCGCTTCTTGCCACAGTGGAGAAATCTAAGAAATTGTAATATTTTATACATATATTTGAGACAAGCTGCATAAACTTGACAAAGAATAGGCGTTTTGCTAAAATTATCCAAAATCAGGATGTAACAATTTTGTAACATCTTATTGATGTATGGAGGAACATATATGCTGAAAAGCAGAAGATATATTCTGATGATCAGCCTGATTCTGAGTCTTGGTATATTCGGCCTGTCTCATTTGGATGCACAGGCTTCTTCC
>JALETS010000054.1 GCA_022781395.1 Lachnospiraceae bacterium
ATTAGAATTGATCAGATAGTAATTGCTTAAGGATTCAATACCATATTTGCCGTTGGAAGCATATCCGACCACATGGGAAAACATATTCGCATAAGGATAGACACGTTTTTCCTTTCCGTTTTCATCTGTCTGAGTCTGCGCCAATACTTGTCTGCCACTGGCATAGATTGTCCCTCTTGTGTTTTCGGCGATCAGAATATCCTGACGGCTGTTAAAACTGTTGTTAATAAGTTCCTGCTGATGCGTTATGGCATAATGACATGTATAACCCATCATTCCAAGAAATAATGCCACGAAGAGATAGGTAACAGTTCTGATCTGCCTATTCCTCTTCTTCTGCTTCCTGCTTTTCTTCGTTTTCGAAGTCTTCATATTCAGTTCTTCTTCGTCTTCTCTTTTTCTTCTTTTTAACACGTTTTGCTCCTTCGTCCTGTCTGATAATATACAAGCCTTCTATGATAAAAAACATGACAAGCGTAGTAAGAACGGAACTGCCGCCGTAGCTGATCAAAGGAAGTGTGATACCGGTCATGGGAATGAATTTGGTACCCCCACCGATGGTTAAAAACACTTGAAAAATATAAGTCACACCTAATCCAAAAGCAATCAGATGATAAAATTTGTTTTGAAGCTTTACAGCAATGTTCATAAACATAATAAAGCAACTGATACAGATCAGGATCATACACATGGAAAATATAATTCCCAACTCCTCCGCCACTGCAGAGAAAATAAAATCTGCCTCTACAAAAGGAATAGAGGTTGGATTTCCGCGAAATAATCCAAGGCCAAACCAGCCGCCGCTGCTTATGGCAAATAACGATTGCGTAATCTGATATCCGGCATCCTCGATACAACTGAATGGATCACGCCATGCCTGTACACGTACCTGAACATGGGAGAAAAAATGATAAGCAACCATTGCTGCACCACATCCGCCTGCACTGCCTAAAAACAAATAAATCCATTTCCCTGTTGCAATAAAAACCATCATGACATAAACGACAAAGAAAATCAATGCGCTACCCAAATCTTTAGAGGCTACCAGAATCAATACATGAATGCCTGCCAGTATCGCGGTTAGCATAACCCTCATAATATCATGTGTTTCGCATAGTGCACTGGCGAGAAAGAAAACAAATATGATTTTAACAAATTCGGAAGGCTGAAAGGTTACACCGCCAACAGAATATGAAATTTTTGATCCATTTGTAACCGATCCAAGAATCAATACGATTGCAAGTCCGACAATCCCGACCGCTGCGTAAATCCAAGTGAGGCTCTTTAAAAACTTTAACTTATGGATAAAGAAAGGAATCAGCATGCCCACAATGACAGAAACAGTAACAATAAAGAACTGCTTAATTGCCTTATCAAAAGATAGTCTGGACAAAATGATAAATCCAATACTGAGAAGCATACACATATTATTTATAATCAGCCGGTTGCCTTTTGGATAAATCATACGGAACAGAACAATTGTTGAAAACAGGAGAATCTGCTGTAAAGCATAGAACAACAGATACTCAATTTTACCGGTTTCAAAACAAATGACAAGAAAACATGAAAAATGCACCAGAAACATAAAAAGATTCTGGCGGATATAACTGCCTCTCCTGCTTTCCTCATCCGGAAAACGGAATACCAGGAAACATTCCAGAGTATATAATGCAATAAATAAAGTAATAAAGTACTTAGAAAGCTCTGTAATATATAATTCCATAAGATTTTATTCTATACCTCTTTTCAAATGACCGGTAGTATATTCTGCAAAAGGAAAGTTTTCACCAGATAAGACCGCACGACATTCCACGTCGGATTCCATAGTGAAATCATATCGCAATACATCTGCAGCAATTTTTTCAATCTCTTTTTGTTTCAAAAGAAGCGAATAAGGAACCGAATTATAAATAATATTATAACAATGTTCACAGTTCGTTTCTACAGGAAAGATTGTCCCATAACGATCCTTAAGGGAAGACTGAAATATGGAGCCGTCTTTCTCTCTGATACATCGATCAGATGTTTTCTTCAGGCAGTTAGATGAAATCATCATTGGTATCCGACCGTATATTACCATAGCTGAAGCCATATTCATCTGCGCCGCTTTACGAGTCAGGACAGATGCCTCCTTTGCATTCAGTTCATAGGGCAGATAAAACTCACTGCTGTACTGAGTCCAGAAACGGATACTCTCGGAGTTAAAATTATATAACCCGACATCCGGTATGATGGCATAATTCCCCGGAAGATTACGAACATATGCAAGTTCTTCCAGATTACGGATCAGAAAGCCTTGAATCATGGCGCCGTCATGCCTTAACGCCGTCTCTAATTGATGCAGATAAGCATCATCTCTTGCACGAATAACATAAGGAAGCATCAAAGCATATTCATAACCGGTTTTCTTACTGCAAAGATGTGATATCTGCTCATATTCTTTCAAATACAGATCGCTGTCGATATATATACGTCTGCATGGAAATTCTGTTACAGCCAAAAGCTGGTTATAGGTGGATACTGTGCAGTCAATCATCTGTTGCCTGTTATCGTATGTCTTTGTTTCGATAGCTGTAGAAGTTTGTTTATTCCGTATATCTCTCACTGTTGTAAAGCCATTGCCGCATATAACCTGCTGTTCAAAAGCATCTACCGCTTCTCTTCGAAGCCGGTTCAGGGAACGCACAGGTACAAACACATCTCCCTTTATATGGATATTACATTCCGATACTGTTACACAGGAATTGCCTGTTCTCAGCAATTGTTTTCTGATGTCATCCGGTTGCATCGGTAGCTTTTGTGCGTGATCGACCACATCCCCCATAACAGTAACACTGTACTGACCACCGATGATCTGCAGCCTTAGTGGTTCCCCCACAATAGCATCCGCAAGCATTTTAACCGGCATTTTAGCCGGATCATGAAGATATTCTGTGCGGATCTGATTAAGAAGATGCTCATCGCTTCCTATATAATTCGGTTTATGCAAAGTAATCATTTCTTTACCATTATGTCTCTCATAATAGCCTGTCTGAATTTCACTGCGAATATACAGATTACGCAACTTATTAAGGTCTTCTGTTTCTACCTGATAATTATCGGAACCATATTGATAATACCGGTCGATATACTTACGGTACAGTGCCGTAACACCTGCCGCATACTCCGGCTTTTTCATTCGGCCTTCAATCTTAAAAGAATCGATTCCGGCTTCGATTAATTTCGGTATCTGACGAAGTGTGCACATATCCTTGAGACTGAGAGGATAAGCCTCTCCTGTTATTGCCTGCCGGCCTTCAAGGATCTGATAGGGAAGTCTGCAGGGTTGCGCACATCTGCCACGATTGCCGCTTCTTCCTCCTAAAATACTGCTGAAAAGACATTGCCCTGAATAGCAATAACACATTGCCCCGTGGATAAAGCATTCAATTTCCATGCCGGTCTGCTCTTTGATCTTTCGTATTTCAGCCAAGGATAGCTCTCTTGCCGGTACAATACGTACTGCGCCCCGGGATTTCAGAAATGAGGCGCCTCGTACACCGGTAAGCGTCATCTGTGTACTCGCATGAAGCGCCAGATCTTTAAAATGATCCCGGATGTAGCAGAATACGCCCATATCCTGTACGATTACTCCATCCAATCCGGCTTCGTATAAGGGTAACAGATAATCATACAGTTCTTCCAATTCCGATTCTTTCATTAATGTGTTGACGGTAAGATATATTTTACGCCCCATAAAGTGAGCTATATGCAAGGCATTGCAAATTTCTTCTGTAGAAAAATTATCCGCATAAGCCCTTGCGCCAAATTTCTCACCGCCAAGATATACTGCATCTGCCCCTGCGTTGATTGCCCCGATAAAAGCTTCATAATTTCCCGCAGGTGCCAATAATTCAACTCTCTGATTCATACACATAATCCATGATGAAAATAGCTGTCTATGAAAGACAGCTATAATCTTACTTTTTCAATTCTTTTAATTCAGTTTCCAAACGAACAATCTTCTTTGCATTTTCATTTGCTTCGTTTTGAAGCTTCTGAATATTCTTTTCTGTATTTTCTAATTTAATCTGAGAGGCGATCAGTTCATGCTTTAAGTCATACATCTCTTTTTCTTTATTCTGTATCTCTTCTTCTAACAGACTGATCTGTTTCTTTGCCTTAAAATAATCATCTGCTATATTGAGCTGCAACAGAACATTCTGTGTATCAAGTGACTGCCTCTTAAAGCTGTCAACTTTATTGTACTCAGCTACCTTGTTGTTTATATATGAGGCTACCTTCTGCAGGTATTCTTCACTTTCATATCCACTCAATGTGAATACTTTACCACCGATGATTACCTCGGTATCTGTTTTTGTTGACATAGGGCTTCCCCTCCCATACTAAATATGTGGTCTAAAATAAATGCCATACACTACATCTATTATATATAGCTTATGAGGGAATTTCAAGTCCTAAATGATGATATGCCAAATCCGTGACAACCCGTCCTCGCGGAGTACGATTAAGGAAACCATTCTTGATCAAATATGGCTCATAAACATCTTCTATGGTTCCGGCATCCTCACCTATTGCGGCCGCCAGAGTATCTAATCCTACCGGTCCACCTTTAAATTTATCAATCATAGTACACAGGATATTACGATCAATGTGGTCTAATCCCATTTTGTCAACATCCATCAGATCTAATGCGATATTGGCAACTTCTTCAGTTATCATGCCGTCATATTTGACCTGGGCAAAATCTCTTACTCTTTTCAGAATACGATTGGCAAGTCGCGGCGTTCCTCTGCTTCTTCTTGCAAGCTCCAACGCACCTTTTTCGTCAATCTCCACACCGAGGATTTTGGCCGAATGCATAATGATCAGTTTTAGTTCCGCCACAGAGTAAAATTCTAATCTGTGAATAACACCAAATCTGTCTCTGAGAGGAGCGGTTAGAAGCCCCGCTCTCGTAGTGGCGCCTACCAACGTAAAATGAGGAAGATCCAGACGGATGGAACGGGCCGTTGCCCCTTTGCCAATCATAATGTCTATCGCGTAATCTTCCATGGCAGGATACAACACTTCCTCTACCTGGCGATTCAGACGATGGATTTCATCCACAAAAAGAAGATCTCCCTCTTGCAGATTATTAAGGATTGCTGCCATTTCACCGGGTTTCTCAATGGCCGGGCCACTGGTTACTTTCATGTGTACTCCCATCTCATTGGCAATAATGCCGGCAAGAGTTGTCTTACCGAGTCCGGGAGGCCCATAAAATAATACATGATCCAAAGCATCATTACGCTGTTTTGCAGCTTCAATATATATTTTCAGATTGTCCTTAACTTTAGATTGACCTATGTAGTCATCGAGCGTTTGCGGACGTAGGGAACCTTCAATCTTAATATCCTCTTCTATTAAGTTGGTCTCTATCATTCGGTTTGCCATATGCCTGTGTCATCTCCCCATATTTCGTATGCTCGGATTCTCTCTTCCTATGTGTTAGCAAATCATATGAGACAAAATCAGAACATATGTTTTAATGCCAGCTTTAAAAGACTCTCTACGGTGGTATCCTCTGTTAACTCCACCTTTTTTACTGCAGCGGTGGCATCGGAAGCAGAATATCCAAGTGCAACCAAAGCTTCAATCGCTTCCTTCTTCATGGCATTATCTGAAGCAGCGCCACCTGGCAAAGTGCCTGTTGTCATACCATGGATATCGTTTTCGGTTCCAAAACCATGAAGTGTATCCTCCAGTGAAATCTTATCCCTTAAATCCAGAATAACACGTTCTGCTGTCTTGGAGCCCACGCCAGGTGCTTTTGAAATGGACTTAGCATCTCCTGCCATGATTGCAAAACGCAGCGCATCCGCGCTCATAACAGACAGAATTGCCAGGCCACCTTTAGGTCCGATTCCATTCACAGTAATGAGTTTCTTGAAAATCTCCAAATCATCTCTTGTCAGGAAACCATACAGTGAAAAAGTGTCTTCCCGTACAAGTGTATAGGTATAGATTTTAATCTCATTTCCAAGTCCCGGTAATAGATCAGCAGTGGTTGTAGAAACCTTCACATTATAGCCAATTCCGTTAACTTCTACTACAATATTATCTTCTGTGACTTCTTCCAATGTTCCTTTTAAATATGCGTACATAGCTGCTCCTGTTATTCGAAGTTATATATTAACGGCTGCATTGCCGATAGCGATCCAGATATGGGATGATTTCCATTACAATCAAACCGAGAAACGCTCCTGTTATCATACCAGCCACTATCAAAAACGGTATATAATAGCTTACCGCAAAAGTCTCTACTACAATCATGGCGACAACGGCCTGTCCGATATTATGGAATACGCCACCCAAAACACTGACTCCGATCACAGAAAAACATCGGAGCCTCTTACCAATCAGCATAGCAATGAAGCTGAATGCTGCACCGGCCAGTGCATATAAAATCGCATAAAGGTTACTAAACATGAAACCGGATAAGACAATCCGCATGCCATTTACAAGAAGTGCTTCTTTGGCACCATATCGCTGTCCAAATAGCAGTAAAACAACTATCAGATTCGGTAAACCCAGCTTAATACCGGGAATACCAAAAGTAATCGGTATCAATGATTCAACATAAGACAGGATTAATGCAACTGCCAGAAAAAAACCTAATTCAGCTGTTTTTCTCATTATTTCACCATCCCATCCAACACATTTTCATTCTGTATATCGGCCGGTAAATCATCGACAATCTCTATCACTAATTTATGTGGCAGACATATAATACTCTCATGAATGCCGGATATAGGTTTATGATGCACACAGATCTGATCTTTGCAATCGGCAGATTCCATTCGGATTTTTCCATCCGAAATACAGAGCAGATTGTAGGGAGTATCTTTGGGACAATCCGATTGTGCAGTCATTCTTGTAATTTCAGGATTTCCCTTCACACCTGAATAGGTAATTAGATAATACAATCCTGTATTCTTTTCTGATACCGTCACGTTTGTTGCATGATCCTGTTTCAAATCAATCGTATACATTTCCGTTCCGTCATAAGAGATTCTGATTACCGTACCGGTTTGCTGCCCGAATAAAAACCATAAGCCTGATAATAAGGCAGAAAGCAGACATATCACGATTAGAAAAATATCTGCTTTCTTAAGGTGCTGTTTTTTCATTGATTCTTGTTTATGCATATATTTATAGTAGCACATTCGAACATATGTTTCAAGCGGTGGTGTCAATTTTTTGTAGCACTGTCTGCAAATGATTCTGCAGGAAATTATCCTGTAATTCAGATAGCCCTTGTGCATTCAGTTCCTGAACGATAATGTTACAGATTGCTTCAATGATCAGAACACGTCCGTCATTGGTATTCAGATTGTAGACATATTCTTCCGGTGAAACATCTTCCCATGCTGCAGCCGGATCCGGAATCTGATAAAACAGATTGATCATATCCGCTATCTCTGCACAACAAGAAAGCTCCTGCATGCCTCTGTGCATCCATTTATAATAAGGGGCATATTTGCGATTCAACAGATAGACCAGCTGCATGATCTCCTGAATAAATTCCGTCAGTGCAATTTCAGCAGCAATACGCTCACCGCGTTTCATGGCTCTGGCATAATTATATTGTCCTGCCTGTGCTGCTTTTGCCATGGATTGCACTATCTTTCGAAGCCAGACCTCCTTTGGATAATATGACAGTAATCCGTCCCGGATATTGCTGAATTGTCCTAAATTATCCGCAAAAATCTTGCCATTAGTGGCTGTAGCCAGTGCATGTTCATCCATAGACAGCCATTCCTGTATTGTGTCCGGTACAGTGCTTCTTCCGAGAATATCTGCATAGAAGTCTTCCAGACAGAGCGCACCTACCCGGCCTTTACCCTGTTCCTCTTCTACTCTTCCATGAAAACCCATAAATTCCTGCGGCAGATTTTGATATGCCTCTTGTAACTTAGCACCATAGGTTTGATAGATATCCTTAGGCAGCCAGATGCAAAAAGACGGACCATAGTCGTGATCCATGGAAATTTCATCATCAAATCCCAGACATTCTGAGCCCTGTCCAACCAGACCTGCCGCAATCTGATCTCTGATTTCCGGAAAATTCTCCTCAATCATTTTCCTGCCATATGCTTCATAGTATTTCTCAGCCAGTTCTAATCCCTTCATAGTTTAGCCTGCACTTCCTTAGCTTTTTCAATGTAATATCCCTGTTTTTCCCGATTCCCTAACCGCTCGCAGACGGCTGCACAGTTTTCACATAATACCGCATAGCTCATATTTTCTCCGAAGTGTTTTTGAACTTCCGTTAATGCCTTCTCATAATATTTCAATGCTTTCTCATAATCCTGCATATGGTAGTATGCTTCACCGACTCCGGCCAGAGCTCCACTGTAATGTGCATCAGTATTTTCACCGCTTTTTTCAAAAAGGGCTAAGGCTTGTTCTAATAATTCCTTAGCTTTCTCAGGCTTCGATACCTTGAAATAAATCAATGCCAGGTTAGTCAGTGTTGTGGCAGTTTCCATCTCACCGCCCTCTAATTTCTCAATGATAGCAAGTGCTTTCTCCGCATAGGAAATGGCTTCCTCATTTTCCTCCATCTTCTCCAACAGAATACTCATATTATTATAAAGTCCGGCAAACCTGTAATCATCCGACTGTAACAAGCCGTCATAAATCTGTAATGCCTGACGGTAATATCTGAGTGCCTGCGTATAATCTCCGGCAGCACGATAGGCTGTAGCCGTATTTAACAGCGTGGTCGCAAAGTGTTCCGAATGATCTAATTGAAGCTCTTCCATCAGAAGAAGAACATCCTCGGCTGCCACATAAGCCTTCTCAAAAGCCGAAATGCTCCGATAGAAACCGATCATTTCATTGCAGATGGAAATATATGCCGCATAATCCTCTTCCTCTTTCGCCTGTTGTAAGGAAGATACAAGAAAAGGATCGACTTTGTCAATCTCCTGTCTTGCAAAATAAGAATCAAGTGTTTCGTAAAACTGATCTACGTTCATGATAAGTCAATCCTTTCCTAAATCATATTCTATTGTCAATCCTATCGCATTAACGAAAGTAAGTCAAAATAAACTTAATACTGTCCATTGAAAATCTGTGCAATCGGAGAATCATCGGACAAGATAACAGTTTTATTATCGCCGGAAATGCTCTCCTTTAGTGCATCTAAGGCTCTGACAAAGGAGTAGAAATCTGTTTTCTGCGGGTCTGAGTAAGCATCTGAAAGAATGCGCATATATTCAGCTTCGCCCTCCGCGATCGTTGCTTCTGCTTTCGCCTGAGCATCGGAAAGCATGATGGAAACCTCTTTGTCAGTAGTGTTTTCAATAATCTTGGCTTCAGACTTACCTTCTGCAGTATATTGTGCTGCAATATTTTCACGTTCTGAAATCATACGGGTATAAACGGCCTGCTTATTATCGTCCGGAAGGTCTAATTTCTTAACCTCTACTGTCACAATCTCAATACCGTACTGGCCTTCCACATGATTGATCTGTGACATGATTTCCTCCGTTAAAGAAGTAATCTCTATAACATCCTCTTTCTCCGTGGAAATCTCCATATCATTGTTGGTAACTGCTTCTTCCGGCTCATCAACAGTTACCGTCATCTTACCGTCGCGGCTTCTGATAACTTCATCCTGTTTCATGTTAGAGATCGTATTTTTCATGGCATTGTAGACAATGGCATCAATACGTCCCTCCGCATTGTTTACAGAACAGCTTAGTGTCTGTGCAAATTTAAGCGGATCTGTTACATGCCACAGTACATAGCTGTCCACGATCATAGTCTTCTTATCGGAAGTAATGACATCGGAAGCAGCTATATCATATAATAATAGTTCTTTGGGAATAACATCAACGGATTCCACAAAAGGGATTTTGAAGCTGAGTCCCGCATCAGTAACAACCCTGTCTACACGTCCGAACTGTCGTATCAGTTTGAACTGATTCTGCCTGGTAATAACCATGCTGTTTACCAGAACAATAATGCCGATCAACAGAAGCGCTATCACGATGGATTTTGTTTTGGTACCATCTTTCTTTTCCTTCTTATTCTTTTGTCTTGTGCCATCGGAGTTAAAACGCTCAAACTCCGTATTTGTATTCTGATTAAAGTCTGCCATCGTTTATTCCTCCTCTTCTGCATCATCTGTTGTGCTTATGCGATTACTGTTTGTTCCGGTGTTGCCTGATTTCGATGAATCATCCTGTACAAAGCTGTCTAACGGAAGAACTGTGCTCGTATTGCCGTCTTTACTCTGGATAACAACCTTAATCTCCGGCAGGATATCTTCCATCGCTTCATAGAACATACGCTTCTTCGTCACATCCGGATACTTCACATATTCCTGATACATAGAGTTGAAACGTGCCACCTGACCATTCGCTTCATTGATTCGTTCCTGCTTCTGTGCTTCAGCATCCTGCAGAATCTTATCAGATTCAGCTTCCGCATTAGGAATCTGCTCATTACGATATTTATTGGCATTATTTAAAGCTGTTTCCTTGCCCTGTTTTGCAGTCTCAACCTGCTTAAAAGCATTCTCAACCTCAACAGTAGGCGGTGTGGCATCCTGAATGGTAATATTAACCAACTGAATACCAATATCATATTCTTCCAGTTTATCTAGGATCATTTGCTTAATATTAGACTGGATCTCATTCTTACCCGTAGTCAATACACTGTCAACACTGTAGGAGCCAATTGTTGTTCGGATACAGTTCTGTGCAATATTTCTCAATATCCCTTCCGGATCTTCCGAAGCATATAAGGCTTTGACCGGGTCGGTCACTCTATATTCAGCATAAAAATCCACAAAGATAAAATTGTAATCAGAAGTAATCATCAGGGCATCTGCTTCTTCCCCGTCAGCATGATAACCAATATTAAAGCCTTGAATCGTTGTATTAACCTTCGTCACGCTTTGAATAAAAGGAATCTTAAAATGTAATCCGGGTGTAGTAACTGCTTTAGGAGAACCAAAGGTACATACAACGGCCTGTTCTTCCTCCTGAATTGAGTAATAGGAATTGCTTACCAGAATAAGAAGCAGTAATATAATAACTATCACCTTTACTACATTTGAGACTTTTTTGTTATTCATTTTGTTTATAGTTTCATTTGTACTTTTTTTTGCGCCAAACATAATTATCCTCTCTTTCTTTTGCTGTAGCACAAAATTCTTATTGTATGTATATAATGTATATGTATGAGCGAACCCATTATATAAAACAATAATGATTATATACCCGTCACCGGAGAAATACTAATTAAAATTTGCTAAACTTATTAAGAAATATATTTTTCAATAACGCTCTGCGAAACTACCTTTTTCCCTAATAAAGTAATAGCTTGTTCCGAACAACGATTGGCGCATCGATAACACATCGTACACTGATTGCCGGAAACAGCCTTATCGTCAACAAGTGTAATGTTCTGCATCGGGCATAGTTCCATACATTTCCCACAGCCGATACACTTTGAGGTATCAATTCGTAGGCGATCCGTATACACAGAGGTTTTCTTGGCAAAATAAAGCCTTTGTCCAAATAATCCTGCCATCTGACAGAGAACTCCCATACCTTCCTGCGGTGGCTTCCCACTCTTTATTTTATGAACGGCTATATGCACTTTCTTTTCTGCTTTTTTGACAAGCTTTATATTCTTATCCATTGTTCTTTTGAGTGCTTTTACATCACAGACATTGTCCGGCATTTTCAGATGTAAACCACCGGTAATTACCGCTCCGTATTTATGCAGCAGGCGGCCTAATATACCGGCACCGTCACCACTGAAAATTCCCATGGTTGCAATAATGAATATCCGTTTCTCTTTCCAACGCTTCTGATTCATGATTACGAATTGCCGAAGGAATAAAGGAATATTGCTGTATTGTACAGGATAACTGAAAATAATCTCATCGTGTTTTTCTATCTGTTCGATTACTCTGTTATCTTCAATCGAAAACATTTCCGCAGAATCATTATATTCCCTTAAGAATACTTCTAATACATACCTTGAATTTCCTGTTCCGCTGAAATAAATTCCAAGCATTTATTGTTCCTCCTGCTTCATGCTGTAAATTAGTTTTCATTATGTCTATTTCAAAAATTCAGACAGCCCATCAAGTAATGTCGGTACCCATACATCGTAATGTCCCATGCCTTCATACTCTTTATAAATCAGATTCAGACCCTGATAATCTCTTTAAAATTGTTTTCATATTAGTATTCTGCCTTTCTCTCAACTTATAAACTTTTTACACTATTTCCCAACATATTTTGTCATATATTGTTTCAATTCTTTGAAATTCTCTGCTTCTATGCCCGATTCCTGAATCAATTCTTCCAGTTTGGATGCAAGTATGCTCATTTCATCCACTGCACTCATGGCGTGGTCGGAAGCGCAAAGCTATCCTAATGTTGTTGCACACATCAGCTTATAAAAGCGATAACACATCTTGCGGTATTTATCAGATTGATAACTTTCTTCTCCCTTAGGAAGCAGTTCGTGCCCCAAAGCCTCCAAGGCAGCATAACACTCTGCATTGGCATCTATTATTTTATAAATAAACTCCTTATTATTTTTAATCTTCTTCAGATTACCGTCTGTATAATAACAGGCAAAAGCAGCCGGAATCACAAATGCCGCATGGCTTAACAGATAGTCACCGATATTGTCCTCGTAAACTATTCTATATTTTGTGCCTCTAAAAATTTCATCAATAAGCGGTTTATTTGAGGCATGTGTTTTAAGATCGCCGATGGTAATCTTTTTAAGATCTATAGACTCAACATATTCCGGTTCCCGATGCCCTGCTGTGGAGACAAAGCCAAAGATTACGTTCTTCTCAGACAGAGCGTCTGCATAGAACTCTGCCTCAACATTGTTGCCAATAAATACGATATTGGCAGTCGGGTTGTTATGTAATGTATCTATAATGGATTGTAACTGCGTATATCTGAGACAAACAAAAATAACATCATAAGTACTGTTGCTGTCCAATTCACTGATAACAGAAATTTTGTCACAGGAAGACTTTACAGAGAATTTGTTTTTAATAACAAGTCCTTTTTCCTGAATGATTTCACCCCATCTGCCACGGGCAAACAGTGTAACGTCTTTGCCTGCCTTGTAGAAATTATGTGCCAGATTACAGCCTAAAACCCCGGCTCCGATAACTAATATTCTCATGTTCTGCCTCCTGATACACTCTATTTGCTATCTCTTTAGTCCTTTCAGAAATCTCTTCTGCTCGTCCGTGATTCGATAGCTTTCACGGGCTTTCTGGATGGTTTTATTATGAACCCACTCAGAAAGTCTGTTCTCAGTAATATATGGGATGGTGGTATCCCACTGCTTTGCCAGTGCTGTGGCGAAAAACCATGCAATCATCATATTGACATAGTATTCCTCAGAGTGAACTCCGGCAGCAATCTCAAGATACTCCGGTTTGTAATCCTCATCAAGGAAATGTGTCATCAGCATCTCGAGTCCGAATCTGCAGGTATACACCTGATTTGATGCTGCCCATATTTTAATTTTCTCGAGTAATTCTTCTTTATGCTTCTTGAACACCTTGGGCGCCATGATGTCGCAGACAGCCCAGTTATCAACATATGGTAAGAATATGTCTACTGCACTGATGCAGGCATCATAATCTTTCATCTCTGAGAGTAATAACCCATGCAGCATATTCTCATCATAATACTGATGAGGCAATTTCTTTAGAAACTCCTGACATTCCTTGTCCTTGCTGTAACTTTTAGCCAGCTTACGAACTTCCGGCACACGCACTCCGATAAAAGTTTCTCTCGGTACTGTCGGCGTCAATTTGCTTTGAAATTCTGCATATCCAATATCCTGTAATTCAAATAATTTCTTTTGTATTTCCATTTTAATTCCTTTCCGGTTAGTCTGTTGTCATTTTTGGCTATCTATTTACGAAACAATATATTATTAACCTTTTCTGTTACATATATTTCATTACCGATTATTTCAAGGTCATATCCGGCAATTACTTTTTCATCATACTTTTCCAGTAATTCATTAAATCCAAAGGCGGTATCCTTTTTCTTTGGGAAGCGAATACTACTTGTAAAAGAAGCTGTTAAAGTTAAACCCTCCTGACCACAGATATCATTCCATTCCGCCAGTGTATAGAATTTAATGTGACCATCCTTCTTAAGCTGCATATAGGCATCTACAAACCGGTCATGATCTGCTTCATTCGGGGTTGGATCTGAAAGGAAGAAATTCAAGAATAGCTTTTAAATGCTGTTCATCCTGTGTTTGTTTATTATAGAAATCTCCTTTTTCGAAGCTTTCTTCGAATCCATTTTTCGTTGCATAAATGCTCTTTTCTATATTCATAACTGTTTTACTATCTCATATGCATCCTTTGTAAATCAAGAGATACGTTCCTTTCTGTTTTCATTGCTTCGACCTGATCCTGCCTGATTTTATCCTGCAAAGATCCGCCCATAGTTATCAGAAACAGGGCTTTATCCAAAACCTTCATCTCAGGAGAATTACCATATCATTTATCAGTATTCTCCGTACATCATCCTAAGTGTTTGTTACTTAATTCTTTGCGATTAATTCTTCCCATTCATTCTTTGTAATTGCGTATACCTTAGTAATCGTATTGACATCATCTTCAAACTCATCTACCTGATGCATGCCATTAGATATTGCTGTGGAATAAGAGCCAACATTGGTATATTTCATGTATGAATATACAACTCTAAAGGGGGTGTTTCGGAACGTCCAGTCTCTGGTTGCTCTGGCTGCTTCACTTCCATATCCCTTACGCTGACAGTCACGCCTGATATGATATCCGATTTCAGGTTTGATCTGACCTCCTATCATCTGCATGGTAAGTCCGCAATCTCCAATCATTTCACCGGTTTCTTTCAAAACAACCGCCCATAAACCGAAACCGAATATTTGATATCTTTCTATGTTTTTGTCAATCCATCCCCTGACACGTTCTTCGTCAAACGTATAAGGATAATGCTGTATGATGTCCGAATCAGCCAGAACCGCATATAGGGCTTCATAATCAGACATCGCCATCTCTCTTAAGATGAGTCTCTCGGTTTCAATTATCCAGGCTTTTTTCCTGCTTTTGCTATTTTTTAATAAGGTCTTAACACTTTTATTTACTTTATGTGCTGTAATAATGGTATAACTGTACGCATTAACCGTTATCATACAACCGTCAACAGTGATGTACCAGTTCTTACCTTTTCGTACAATAGCAGCATTTTCAGATCTGATTTTATTCTTACACCATCCAATCACATCATCTGTCTCCAGAGACAGATTCCTTTTGATACGGTCAATACCTAATTCTGTTGTATGCAGCTTGTTTAGATTATCCAATAAATCGTACATTTCTATCCTTTCAAGTATCTTTTTCTTCTATTGCCACAAGATCTGACCGCTCATAACGGTTATGTCCTTGTAATTGTTTTTTATATTTCCAGCATTGAATGGCATCCTCTAAGGTTTTTCCTTGATTATCTGCAAAGAAATCCCGGATATATGTATTATATTTAAACTGTTTATCAATTTTAGTTTTTCCACGTTTCTTCTCTTCAAGAATGTCATAATAAGCCGCAATCGCTTCTTTATATGTTTTTCCTGCATTGCTTTTCAACCATTTTTGAAAAGCGACATTGAAGGAAAAGCTATTTCCGATATGCTCCTTAAAGAAAGCTCTATGCATTTCAGAGCAGACAAAATCTGTTTCAATTCTTGTGTCTTCATCAATACCGGATATTACCGGTGCTTTTTTCTTTGTTATTGAAATGGATAGCACTTCGCCTGTATCAAGGAAATGAGCAATTCTATCTGTTATCTCTATTTTTCCGCCGGAAACAGGCAGACCGTTTTCTCTACAAAAGTCTATCAACTCTTCTTTCAGATAATAATAATTGCGGAATGTCTTACTATCCAATTTTTTATTGAGATCAGGTCTATTTGTCATGGTTTGTATCCAACGCTTTCTCAGCAGCTTTTTTTGCATGTATTTCAGTCGTATCGAAAACTTTAAGAACAGAATCTTCCTGATGAATAAGCAGTCCGATTTCAGTACAGCCAAGGATAACACCTTCCGCTCCTGCATCCTTAAGCTTTTTTATGATCTCTTTGTACTTTTCTCTTGATTCTTCACAAATTATACCGACACATAATTCATTAAAGATGATATGATTAATTATTTCCACATCGGCTTCATCCGGAATAATCACATTAATTCCCCGATTAATCAATTTCTCTTTATAGAAATCCTGAGTCATGGTATACCTGGTCCCCAATAGAGCAACTTTGCTGAGATTGTCTTTTAATAATTCATCAGCAGTTGCATCGGCAATGTGAACAATGGGAATATTAATCTCTGCCTGTATCTGTCCGGCAACTTTATGCATTGTATTCGTACAAATGATAATAAAATCTGCTCCTGCCAATTCCAGTTTTTTAGCGGCATCAGAAAGTATAGATGCACTTTTATCCCATTCACCACTTGCCTGGCATTTCTCAATTTCATCAAACTCAACACTATATAGAATGATTTTAGCTGAATGAAGTCCTCCCAGTCTTTCTTTTACTGTCTCATTGATAATCCTATAATATGGAATCGTGCTTTCCCAGCTCATACCACCTATTAATCCGATAGTTTTCATAAAATGTCTCCCTTGAAATTCAAAATCAATTATTCCTTAATAGGGTTTGTACTTAAGAGATTTTGTGCAGCCCCAGCTTTTAGCGGCTTTCTGAAAGAAACTTTTAGCAAAGGTTTTAAACATAAATTGCAGTAGGAACTGTATTGGTTTCGGGAAAACCTCCGGTCCGGTAAAAGCTTTCGCTTCCTCATTATCAAACCCTTTTTTCTCCGCAAACAGACGCCCCATTTTCTCGTAGGGAGCCAGTATTCTCGCAAGATTATCTCCCTCCATGATCCTGATACTGAAATTATCGCCTTTTACTAAAGTACCGCCATATTCACACCCAAGATATCCCGGGAGGTTTTCCAGAAATGCTTCTCCGCATCGAAGCTGACATCCTTCTGCGAAACCGCTCTGCAGGATAAAATATATCTTAGCTCCCGCTTCCTTCTTAACAGGAAGTGTTTCCAGAAATTCCAACAGAATACCAGGTATATTTTCAACATATAGAGGAATGGCAATCAGGATATCTGTGTTTTTTTCAAATGCATTCCGTGCCTTTTCCCATTCGGAACGGTCGGATATTGTGTACAATTCATATGTATTTCCTTTTTCGCAGAATCCTTTTGTAAAAGAGGTTATGATTTTATCTGTATTGCTGTATTTTTTTACACGCGGACTTCCATTAATAATTACCAAATGCATTTGCGATATCCTCCGTTTCATCGATAGAATAAGCTCCCTGTGACCTGCTTGCGAAATTTATTGCCACTCTTTCTGCCCAACGGTTGAGGTATTCTTTATCACCGTCTCCCTGATATATCACACCGAAATCGGTTTTCTGTTTGTATCTCATCACATGACGCATTTGTCCATTCTTCATATGAAGGTTCATGGTCACAATAGGCATGATTCTGTCTAAAATATTTTTGCCTTTATAAGAGATAAATCCAAAATGAGTATCTGCTACAACCCACATCTGATCTGCTTTAATAATTTTCTTCAGAATCATCTCATAATTTAAATGGAACATTTATATCATATTGTATATTCTTAATGGATTCAAATATTTATGGACAAGATGCAAATTGAGACAATGAAATGCATGCCGTGCTACTGAATAACAGATAAGAATAGTTATGTATAAAAAATGGCCATGCATTTGCGCATAGCCATTTTGAATATGCCTGTTTTATCGGATTCTCTCGGGGAAACCAACTTTTTTCTGTACTTTGCGAAGTGTTTTGGTCGCATAATAATTGGCTTTCTCACCGTTCTCTTTGATAATCTTATCAATATAATCTTTGTTCTTGCTTAAATCTTCGTAACGTTCCTGTAATGGTTTCAACACACTGACAACCGCTTCTCCGACAGCAAGTTTAAAATCACCATATCCTTTACCTTCAAATTCCTTCTCCGTCTCTGCGGGAGTTTTGCCGGTACAAGCACAATAGATATCAATCAGGTTCATGATACCCGGCTGATTTTCAGTATAACGTACACATGCCTCGGAATCGGTAACTGCACGTTTAAATTTACGGATAATGGTATCCGGATCATCCATCAGATAAATGCTGGCATTTGGATTTTCATCCGACTTGGACATTTTCTTGGACGGATCTTGTAAACTCATGATCTTGGCACCGGATTTGCCTACATATGGCTCAGGGATAGTAAAGACATCTCCATATATGCCATTGAACCGCTGTGCGATATCTCTTGTAATCTCCAGATGCTGTAGTTGGTCCTTTCCCACCGGGACAACATCAGCCTGATATAACAGTATGTCGGCAGCCATCAGTACCGGATAGGTAAACAGCCCGGCATTAATATTGTCTGCGTGTTTAGCCGCTTTGTCCTTAAACTGTGTCATACGGTTCAATTCACCCATATAGGTAAAGCAGTTCAGAATCCATGATAATTCTGCATGACCGGATACATGGGATTGATAATAGAGACAATTCTTCTCCGGATCAAGTCCGGCTGCAATATATAGAGTCAAAAGATTTCTGGCACGTCTGCGAAGCTCGGCCGGGTCCTGTCTGACCGTGATAGAATGCAGATCCACCACCGAATAAAAACACTGATACTCGTCACACAACGTCACCCAGTTCTTAAGGGCACCCAGATAATTACCAAGTGTCAGGTTTCCTGTTGCCTGCATACCGCTGAACAAAACTTTGTTTCCATCTATCATAATATCTGCCTCCAAATCTATGTAATATACCAAATTTTAGTGTATCATTCCCATACAAAAAGCGCAAGCATAAAACTTGCGCCCTCTTGTCAAAATGTATTTACTTTTCTTCGCATCCACAGGTTGATCCACCAAACGGTCTGCTTTCAAAGCGGGGCTCGAAGCGGGAATCATTGCATGAACAGGAATCATTATCACAATCTCTTGAGCGGCGTGAATCTCTGCATGAATCATTTCTGTCACGTTCACACCCACAATCACGGTCATCATGATCATTCTGGCGGCCACATCCGTTATTCCCACAGAAAAGCAATAATAATAAAATCCAACAACAGTTCATAGTTTCATCTCCTTTTTTCTCATACGATATATTATGCGAAAAAAGAAATCGGGTCACTCTATCTGATGCTGTTTTTCAAAATTCTGACTCTTATATACCGGAAAGTCTTCTCTTCGCCATGCTCTGCCAGCATATGCAGCAGGAATTCCAGGAGTTGTTTGGTCTTCGGATGCAGTGGCGGAGGTGTCTTGGCAGATTCATAATAAATCAAAGGATCTTTATCCGTATATTTATCCTTATGATATACTTTACATGCTGCAATTCGATCCATAAACATCTCGACAATATAACGCTTCGGCATGGGGGCCGGCGCCATACCACCGGGACTATCCTTGCTGCTATAGTCGATCCAGTATTCATAATGGTGCTTATTTCGTCCTTTATGATGCAGCCATGCAGAGGAATATCCAATAGCCTCTCGTTCTGCATTATTAGGGCTTCTGTCCCCTTGCCAGTATTTAGCACCTATCATAAATTCGGAAGGACTGTATTTTGATAAATCATGTAGTAATCCTTGTTTAAAAAGGCCTACTTTAAAACAGCCTTCCATGACCAGTAATTTATGATGAGTAATCGTTTTAAAATGTTCCCATGCTTTGATCATATTATTTTACTTCCTTATTACATCCGGCCGTTTAGAGCCTTTTCTTGTCTGCTTTACAGGTTTCTGTACCGGGCAATCTGATAATGTATATATCTCAACTGTTCGTGGAGATATCCTGATCTCAAGCGGATTTTCTTCCGTAATCGCTTCATCCCCATTCGACTGAAAAGTAGATGACAGCTTCTTCCACATCTTACCCTTGGGAGGCTGAGGTAAGCCAAGATAACGATATTCCCAGTGCATATTAACACCAATATAGAACAACGTATCATCCTGACTACCGTCTATCTTACCATAATAGCCACAATACAAAATCCCTATAGTTCTATTCGCTGAGCCGGTATCGGGTCTCCATGCTGCTTTTCCATGAAATGAAATATCCGGATAACCACAGGATAAAGTATCCATACATCTTAGGGGTTCGGAACTATGAAGAATCGGATGAGCTTTTCTGAGTGAGATCAGCATTTTCGTATAATTAAGCAGTTCTTTCCCGCTTTCTGTCTGATTCCACTTAATCCATCCTGTCGCATTATCCTGACAATATGGATTGTTATTACCCTCCTGTGTATTTCCAAATTCATCTCCACTATAAATAAGCGGAGTTCCCTGTGATAAGAAAATTAGTGATATGGCATTTTTCATCTGGCGGGCACGTAATTCCTGAATGCTTTTCTTTCGACTCTTTCCTTCTATACCACAGTTCCAACTGCAATTATAATCAGTACCATCCTGATTATCTTCTCCATTTGGTTCATTATGCTTACGGTCATAGCTTACCAGATCCGCCAATCGGAATCCGTCCCACTTTGCAATATAATTGATAATGCCTGCTGTTGTACTATTATTCCGCATAAGAAACAGAAAGGTATCAATCATATTGTCATCACCTTTCAGAAACCTGCGCATATCATAAAGGAATCTGTCATTCATATGCCCCAGATAACGTGATTCCGGTACAGCATCTTCCTCTTTAGGCTGGCAATTCTGTTCTGTAAGTATCTTTGTTTCTGCGAGAAGCGGTTCCTGACGGAATAAATCAATCGGGAGATTAACTCCCATCACATGAAAACCGTCTATATGATACTCTAATACCCAGAATTTCATAATGTGGATCATTTCCAGAGGAGAAACATCTGTCGGAAAATAAAACTGCATCAGCACTTCTATATTGTTTTGATGCAACGCTTTCACCATATCTTTATATTCCGTCACTGCATCTTTTCCATAGGCATAGCTGCTCTTAGGCATATAGTAAAGGCCTTTCTGATAGCCCCAATAATTAATTCTGTATTTATGCTCAGCTGCATGCTCTTTTTCCACCGGCAGCTTTCTCATATAAGATTCTGCAGCCTGCTCCATGGTCTGCGCCTGAGGATTCGTCTCCTGAATCATCACTTCATCAAATTCGTAAGACGGCATAAGAAGTAATGATGTGATTCCAAGTTCTTTCAAATAAGGAATCTTCTCTACAATCCCGGCATAGGTGCCTTTGCACTTAACGGCAGAGGAACGATGCTTGGTAAAGCCTCTCACATGCAGAGCATAAAGAATTACATCCTCATAAGGGAGCCGAAGCGGTAAATCACCTTCCCAGTCATAACTACTATCCAATATTTTACATTTCGGAAGTTTTTCCTTAACCTCTCCATACCGATAGGAATTATCTATTTTTCTGCAATATGGATCTTGAAAAATATGTTCTCCCTCATAAAACAAATAACTGCAGGTTCTATCCTGATAACCTTTAAGAAGCATACTGTATATTGAACCGACTCTATTAGTCTCCGGAAACGGAATTCGGATTCCATCCCTGTATTTTGCATCATAAAGCAGTATGCCTTTTTCCTTACTGCTACTCTTATCTGTCTGTTCAAATACTGTAGAAATATGCATACCTTCCGGCTGGAAAGATACCCCTAACGGATAAGCCGTTGTCTTCTCAATTTCAAATGCTTTTTGCATGAAATCCTCCGCTGCTTCAAGTCTTAATATCTGTCAATACGATTATTTTACCATAGAAAGAAGATTTTCAATACAAAAAGTTTCTGAATTGATTGAATATCTGCTCAGATTTCTGTAAAATATAAGTATTCCAGTATAAAAGGAGGCTGAATTATGGGTAAAAAAGATACAGATAACGGCTATGATGCTGAGGAGATGACTGTAGAATTAGAACTTGATAATGGTACAACAGTCACATGTGCCATTGTTACTATTCTAACCGTATCCGAACAGGATTATATTGTACTACTACCCCTTGATGAAAACGGGGAAAATTCCGAAGGAGAAGTCTGGTTTTACCGTTATAGTGAAAATCCTGATGATCCCAATGAAGAGCCGGAATTGGGTTATATTGATGATGATGACGAATATGAGGCTGTAGCAGATGCTTTTGATGAATATCTGGATGCTTCCGAATTTGATGAACTGTTTGAGGATGATGAATAATCAATCCTATCTGGGACATATGGACTTAATGAACCGGGAGGGTATTTCTTTCCCGGTTTTTCCTTTTACAGCACTGATATATAGGCTTTTCCTTGCTCTTGTCATGGCAACATAGAAAATGCGGCGCTCTTCTTCCACATCCAATTCTGTTACTGCTTTTGCAGAGGGAATCTTACCTTCCATACAACCGGGAAGATAAACGCTGTCAAATTCCAAGCCCTTTGAGGCGTGCATTGTAAGTAGTTCGACCCCATTTTGCTCAATATCTCCGGATTCTATGGTTTTTGTTTTTTGATTCTTTAACATTTCTTCATATTTCTGTATATACTCTTTTATCTCCGCGTAAGAGGCAAACTGCTTTGCCATCTTTTGAAAATCATCCGCAATCCTCAGTAATTCTTTACATTGTGTTGCACCGTACTTACTTTGTAAATAGGAATCATATCCCACAACATTTCTGATATACCGTATTGCCAGATATGGTTTCTTTCCTTGTATATTCTCCAATTCCCTGAAAAGTCTGTCAATTGCAGACTGTATTGTCGGGGCATCGGTAAAATAACGCTTCCATTCCTGTTCTGTTATTTCTTCCGTTACCAGGCTGTCTCTTCGAATATAACGTACCGGTTTGTTCATAATACGCAGAAGCATACTGCGTTTGCGGCATCCGGCTGCCAGTTCCAGATATGCTGTCAGATCTTTAATAACAAAGTGTGAAAACAGACTTGCAGGTACTTCTTTCAAATGATAAGGAATTTTCCCCTGTTCCAATGTCTGCGCCCATAAGGCGCATTCATAATTGGTTCGACAGATGATGGCTGATTTGTCTAACGTTTTATTCTGTTGTTGCTTCCGCAGACTATGAACCAAATACTGCTGTTCCTTCTCCTCAGAATCAAAGATTTGGCACTGTATACCTTCTCCATTACTATGAACCGCCTCAATCTGTTTCACAAAACGATCTTTATTTTCGGACACTACTGCAAGACCAGCGTTTGAGATTTCTTTATGGCATCGATAATTAACATTAAGTGTAATCTGCTCTGCTTCCGGGTAATCCCTCATAAACTGCTGCATATTGGCAGGACTTGCCCCTCGGAAGCGATAGATGGACTGATCGTCATCTCCTACTATAAAAATGTTGTGTCCCTTTCTTGCCAATAGACGCATGATGCGATACTGTACAGGCGAAATGTCCTGAAATTCATCAACCATAATATATTGAAACTGTTCCTGCCATTGCTGAAGAACATCTGCATTGTGCATTAGCAAAGATTCACAGTATATCATTATGTCATCAAAATCCATTTGCTGTAGCTCTGTCAGATATTTCTGGTATTCTTGTATTAAAAAGGCAAAATCTTCCTGTTTCATATCTGAAAACGGGCAGATTAGCTGTTCTGTATCCGGCATACTTTTTCTGCGGCTGATTACCTGAAGCAGATTGGAATAATCCTCCTCTTTGATATAGGCAAAACGTTTGTGCATACGAACAATATTATGAAGTATATTTCTTTTCTCAGATTCTTTAATAATGGTATAGCCGCGATACTGCGCTGAATGTTTCAGAATATGATAGAATACTGCATGAAAGGTTCCGAACCATACCGGTGGTTTTAAAGGCTTTGTCATTTGAAAGAAACGCTGCTGCATTTCCATGGCAGCCGCTTTCGTAAATGTGATCACAAGAATGTGGGCCGGATCAATGCCGTGATGTGTTATAAGATGTTGAATTCGATGAACGGTTACATAGGTCTTACCACTCCCTGGGCCCGCAATAATCATAGCAGGCCCGGTTGTATGGCTGATTGCTTTCTCCTGATTAGGATTGTACTTACAATATGGCATTCTGCAGCTTTTCAATTCCTTTACGGATTCTTGCAAGGGATTCCTCCTTGCCTAGCACTTCCATTAGTTCCGTTGCACCGCCGGGTGTCATCTGTTTACCGGACACTGCGGTTCTGACGGGCCACATAACATAACCATTCTTACAACCCTTTTCCTCCACATAAGCTGATAACCTCTGATATAACGCATCATTGCTGTAATCCTCCTGTGCTTCCAGGATCGGCAAAAGCTCTGTCAGCACCTCCAGAGAAGTTTCAGTATTGGTTTTCATCTTCTTATGGGTATACATCTCCACATCATATTCCGGAAGTTCCTCAAAGAAATCAATATGTTCCTTGATATCCGGGAAAATCTCTATTCTTGTCTTGACCATGGCTGCAATCTTTTTCAGATCCAGATCTTTTGTGATTACTTCTTTCAAATAAGGCTCTGCCATTTCGTAAAACTTATCAAAATCCATGGCTTTCATATATTCACCGTTCATCCATTTCAATTTGGTATAATCAAATACCGCAGGGGATTTGGATAAATGATGATAATCAAATTTCTTAATTAACTCATCCAATGTAAAAATTTCGTTGTTGTCTTCCGGGCTCCAGCCAAGCAATGCAACAAAATTTACGACCGCATCTGACAAAAAGCCCTGATCGATCAGATCTTCATAGGAAGAGTGTCCGCATCTCTTGGAAAGCTTCTGGTGATTCTCATCTGTAATCAATGGGCAATGAACATATTCAGGTATTTCCCATCCGAAAGCTTCATACAAACGGTTATATTTCGGCGAAGATGATAAATATTCATTTCCGCGTACCACATGTGTGATTCCCATCAAATGATCGTCCACCACATTGGCAAAGTTGTAGGTTGGATATCCGTCAGATTTGATCAGAATCATATCATCCAGTTCTGCGTTATCCACCGTAATATCTCCATAGATATCATCATGAAATGTTGTGGATCCCTCTGTCGGATTATTCTGACGAATAACATAAGGCTTTCCTGCTGCAAGATTAGCCTCTATTTCTTCCTTAGACAAATGCAGACAATGTTTATCATATACATTGATCTCTTTGCCTGCCACAGTTTGCGTTAAGGAAGCCAGTCTCTCTTTGTCACAGAAACAATAATATGCCTCTCCCTTATCAATTAATTCTTTGGCATATTTCAAATAAATACCCTGTTTTTGCCGTTCACTCTGCACGTAAGGGCCCACTCCGCCATCCTTATCCGGGCCTTCATCATGAACCAGTCCGGTCATCTCCAATGTACGGTAGATAATATCTACGGCACCTTCTACATAACGCTCCTGATCGGTGTCCTCTATCCTTAAGATAAAGTCTCCACCCTCATGTTTGGCAATCAGATAAGCATATAATGCTGTTCTTAAATTTCCTACATGCATTCGTCCGGTAGGACTCGGTGCATATCTTGTTCTGATCTTTTTCATGATTCCTAACCTTTGTAATCGGTCTTTTACCGATCGTGTCCTTTCTATTACTATCTATGTTATATACTTTGATCCGGCAGTTTCTTCTCTGCTGCATTCTGAAATGCATTGACTGCTTTTGCTGCAACAGGAATTGGAATATTGGTTCCGGCGCCTGCTACGCAACCGCCCGGGCAGGCCATACCTTCGATCAGGCATCCATTTTTCTTGCCTGCCTTGGCAAGCATCAGCATCTTCTTACATTCTGCAAGACTCTCCGCATGTTCAATATTAACCTCCACATCCGGATAATACTCTCTCACACATTCCTCAATGGCACTCGCCACACCACCTGCCACACCATATCCTCTTCCGGCCCCGGTAGCACCCTTTAATTCATCCATTGCCTGTATTTCATTGAGCAAAATTCCTCTTGCCTCAAAGATACCTGCCAGTTCCTCAAAGGTAATAACAAAATCCACATCAGAACGAATCGTTCTTCTGGATGCCTCCAGTTTCTTGGAAGCACAGGGTCCAATGAAAACTACTCTTGCATCAGGATGTTCTTTCTTGATGACACGGGCTGTTGCCACCATAGGAGTAAGGGCATTGGATATCTTATCAATTGTCTCCGGAAAGAACTTCTTCGCCAGTACAGACCAGGACGGACAACAGGAAGTCAGGCTGAAAGGCAGCTTGCCTGTAGCAACTTCTTTGACATAGTGCTCTGCTTCTGCAATAGCGCCCATATCCGCGCCAATGGCAGTTTCATATACATCAAAAAAACCTAATTCTTTTAATGCTGTTTTAAACATATCCGGTGTAACATCCGGTCCGAACTGCCCTACAAAAGCAGGCGCAACCTGTGCAATAATCTTGTGACCGGACTGCATGGAACGAATTAACTGGAATATCTGAGACTTGTCCGCAATCGCACCGAAAGGACAGCTTACCATACATTGCCCACAGGATACACACAATTCACTGTCGATAACAGCTCGCTTCTTATCATCATTCTTGATTGCATTTACACCACATGCAGCCGCACAGGGTCTTACCTGATGGGATATGGCATCATAAGGGCATACAGCCTTACATTTACCACATTTAATACATTTCTCCTGATCGATAACGGATTTGCCGTTCTTCATGGAGATGGCACCTCTTGGACATACCTCTCTGCAGGGGTGTGCCACACATCCCATGCACAGGTCCGTGACATAGTAGCAGTTTTCAGGACATGCATTACATGCGGATGGAATAACCTGCATAAGCGGCGGTTCATAATATTTCTCTGAAATATTACTCTCTTCCAATCCCTGGGTTAGGTGAACCGGCTGATTCTCAGGGCGAAGGGATAATCCCATCGCAAGACGTATCCTCTCACGGACAATCGCACGCTCTCTATAGATGCTTTCATATTCGGATTCATCATAATCTATAATCTTATAGGGAAGTGCCTCAATATCATCCTTCAGATTCTCCGAATGATAGGCCAGAGCAGCTACTTCTTTAAATATCCTTCTTCTGTTTTTGCGAACCTGCGTATCAATTCCTCTCATATTTTCCTCCGTATGCATAAAAATCCCCGTAAGCGGACATGTCTATTTTTACACAAACTTACGGGGAAATCAAGCATATTTGCTTTGAACTTATTTTTTTCTGCAGGCTTATTTCTTGCGACGTTTCAGCCAGATGATCAATCCGGCTATCAAAGAACCCATAGGCAGGATAAAAATTGCAATAATACCAGACAGATAAACGATTTTGGCATTGAAAATCAGATTGCCAATCTCAAAACTTTTGGACGGAATCGCAACGGAATTATCATGATCTGCCAGGGAACTGATAATACTGCAGAAGAACTTCACATTATATCCCGGGACCATATCATCTGCCGTAGTAGTAAACATACTCTCGTTGGCAACAAACAGCGCCTTTGATACTTCTCCCTGATCTGTTGTCTTTTCAGCACGCAAACTGATGACAAAAGGTCCGTCTATATCATCGGCAGATTTACTATAGTCTTCCGCTCCTGTTATATTTACTTTGCTGAAAGCACTGTCACTGGTTGTCAATAGAGGCGTATAAGAAACACCTTCTGTCTCTTCATCATAAGACAGTCCGCGGGAAAGCGGTGCAAAAACCTCGCCTTCTGTAATTCTCTGTGTCACTTCATCATAAGCGATCTCCGGGAAGAGATAATATGGGCTCTGATAATAATAATTCCTGTCTCCTTCCACGATCATACCATCTACGACAGAGACACCATAAAAATCCAAAATACGCTCAAACTGTTCCATACTCTGATCTGTAAAAGTTGGAAGCAGGAAAGCATTTCCACCCTGTGCCAGATATGCAATCACTTTATCTGCATCCTCTTTTGAAAAATCACTGGTCGGTGCATTGATAATAATCCCCTGGGCATCTTCCGGTATGGCATCTACCGAATGCAGCGTTAATTCTTCATATGTTACATTTTCCTTGGTAAGAGCATTCAGAAAGGCATCCTCAAATTCCAGTTCTCCATGTCCTGTAGTAATATAAAATTTAGGAATGTCTTCTGTGGTAACATATGCAATAGCAGATGCAATCTGACCTTCCCCATCATAGCCGGTCATTTCATAATTGTAAGTAGAATAATTTATCTCATAAGTATAGAGCTTATTATAATCTACAACAATACTATTCTTCGGTCCGACTACTATCAAACTATTATTGGCAGGTTCTTCACTAGTATAATTTATATAAAATTTCGGATTAGCCACCGGACTGACATACTCTACCTTAATATGGTCCGACAAACCTTTAAGCTGTGTCAGTGTCTTATCAACTCCGTCATCTTTGGATGCCTCTTCCGTCAAAACATAAATAGTAATATCATCTGTAAGATTCGATATCATTTCTTTGGTATCATCTGTCAGCGTATAAAGCTTGTTGGCAGTCACATCATAAGAGGTATACTGATCCGGTACATAATTTAAACCCAAATTAATACCAAATGTCACTGCAGCCATAAGAAGAATTGTGGCAATGCTGTATGCCCCCAGCTTAATTCCCTTACCGGATACACTATACCGGCGTTTCTGTATGGACTGTGTTGTACAGAATAATACGAAAACTGTCAGCGTAATATAGTATGCTACGGCTTCTACCTGGAAATAACCACTGGAAAGCATATCAAACCTGCTTACCATATCAAAACAGTATAATACCTTGGATAATATTTCAGAAAACAAAGTAGTGCCTGAACTTGATAATATGTTACAAAGTCCCGACATAATGTAACCTAAAAACAGTACCACCATGGTTAGAACAGCTGCAATCACTACACTCTCCGTCAAAGAAGAAAGGAATAATCCGACAGCCAGTGCCAGGCAGCCATATAAGAAAAATCCTAATAAAGAGCTATAAGATATTCCAAGCTGGAACTCTCCTGCCTGCATCAAAGCAAAGGGTGTAAGCCCTATAATAACTGTAGGAATTGCAAGTACTGTTACAAGTGCAAAATACTTACCCATAACAATCTTTCCTACGGAAACAGGGGCTGTTAAAATCAACTGGTCTGTTTTATACTTCCGTTCCTCCGAAAGACTTCGCATGGTCAGGATCGGAATCGTGATAATAAACAGAAATACAATGCTTTGCAATACATAGGATATAGTAGGATAGCCTGCCAGCATATTAAATACCGTAAAGTAGATTCCCATCATAAATAGCGTTGCTGCAATAAATAACCATCCGACAAAGGAATGGAAGAAGGATTTCAGTTCTCTTTTATAAATTGCTATCATTGTCTGCATCCTCCTTTTCATCATCTTCATCCTCTCCCTGCACATCAGTCAGCTCAAGGAAAATATCCTCCAAAGACTTTTCAAGTCTGTTCATGGAAAGAATCGGCAGTCCGGCTCCGGATAATGCCACAGAAAGTTCCTTACGGATATCTATATTATCCTTCGTTGCAATTCGGATTTTAATACTATTTTCTTCCTCTGCATCTTCAAAGGTGTATGATTCGATCTGTTCCATTTGCTTAAGCACTTCTTCAGCCTGTGCTGTATCGCCAAGTACAGTCATCTCAAGCTCTATCTTAACCTGCATCATATTCTGTAAATCTTCAGGGGAACCGCTAGCCACAAGCTTTCCCTTTGAAATGATCATAATATGGTCGCAGACTGCACTGATTTCAGACAGAATATGAGAGCTTAAAATGACAGTATGCTCTTCTGACAGACTCTTGATCAAATCACGCATTTCAATAATCTGCTTGGGATCTAATCCTACCATTGGTTCATCCAGAATAATCACCTCAGGATAACCGATTAAAGCCTGTGCCAGCCCGACACGCTGCTTATATCCTTTTGAAAGGTTTTTGATCAGACGTTCTTCCACATCATCAAGCTGCATCTTACCAATGATTGCTTCCACATGCCCGGCTCGTACATCCCTCGGTATCTTCTTAAGTTCAGCCACAAACATCAGATATTCCCATACCGTCATATCTGTATACAAAGGTGGCAGTTCCGGCAGATACCCGATACACTGCTTAGCCTTAACCGGCTCCTTCAGAATATCATATCCGTTGATCGTCACTGTACCACTGCTGGCAGCGATATAACCGGTCATAATATTCATTGTGGTAGATTTACCGGCACCATTGGGCCCCAGGAAGCCGTAAATCTGTCCTTTCTCCACAGTAAACGACAAATCATCAACAGCCGTATGATTCCCATATTTTTTTACTAAGTTTTCTACTTGTATCACAGAAAACTCCTCCCTTCTGCTTAACAAACGCTCTTTTCAAAATATCAGATAAATGTGTCTCTATTCGTATCAAAGTGTGAACAATCTGTGTCCACTGGCAATGCAGTCATCCGATATTTCTTTCCACAGAAAACACACTGCAACGATTATATCATATTATAGTAGTAAAAACATCAATTAAAAACAGGAAGGTATCTTATGAAGGATTATATGTACAAAGAAAACCTTGTCAATTTCCCACTTGCGATGGCATATGTCCCTATGCAGCAGTTTAATGGCATCTGTGATAATCTGGAAGAAGCATTCTGCGACGGAACCGTTTTCCCGGAATTGAATAAACCTTTTACAGGCAGGAGGTGCTGCAAGAAATGATGAATATGCATTTTGCCAATGAACAGGAGAAAATGCTCCATGATATTAATCTGCTCTCCTTTGTTGTTGTAGAACTGAATCTATATCTGGATACTCATCCGGATGACCGTAATGCCATGGAATATTTTAATCATTATAATCGTATGACGAATCAGGCTAAAAAAGAATATTCTGCCAAATACGGTCCGCTTACAATTTCCTGCGCTGACACCTCAGAATGCAGCGACTGGAAATGGGCGCTTAGTCCAATGCCATGGGAAGGAGGATGCAAATAATGTGGAATTATGAAAAAAGATTACAGTTTCCGGTTAATATTACTAATCCCAATGCCAAACTGGCACAGGTCATTATAAGCCAATATGGAGGACCGGACGGTGAAATGGGTGCATCCATGCGTTATCTCTCCCAGAGATATGCCTCTCCTTACCGCGAAGTTTCCGCCATTCTGACGGATATCGGCACGGAGGAACTGGCACATTTAGAGATGGTTGCTACTATTGTTCACCAGTTGACCAAAGATCTGTCTATGGAAGAAATCGAAGAATCCGGATTTGCGAACTACTATGTAGACCATACTGTGGGCATCTGGCCACAGGCTGCCGGCGGTGTTCCGTTCAATGCCTGTGAATTCCAGTCTAAAGGTGATATAATTACCGATCTGGTTGAGGATATGGCTGCCGAACAGAAAGCCCGTACTACTTACGACAACATCCTGCGTCTTATTCACGACCAGGAGATCTGTGAACCAATTAAATTCCTGCGTGCCCGTGAAGTCGTACACTTCCAGAGATTCGGTGAAGCTCTTCGTATTGTGCAGGATAAATTAAACTCCAAGAACTTCTATGCATTCAATCCCGGTTTTGATTGCAATGAATGTAAGATATGATAAAAAAATCCCGGAAGGCTTCCTGCTTTCCGGGAAATGTTTCTAAATAGCCAATTCATATTTCTGCTTATCGTGTACGCTGATCTCCTTACCAATCTGAACCTCAATCACTTTAATCTCGGTTGTCGCTATAATCGTATGCTTGCAGCCTGCCTTCATGGTTACCACATCTCCGGCCTTAACCGCACGCTGCACTCCGTCAATGATCACAACACCTTCACCAGAGATGACATTCCAGATTTCATCCCGTCTTTCATGGCTGTGATAATTCATCTTATGTCCAGGATTCAGCGTAACCTTTACTGTAATGCTGTCATCCTCTATATCAAGGACACGGTAGCTCCCCCATGATTTCTCCGCAAACATTATCTGTCCGTCCAGTTTATCAACAAAGGGCTTAATATAGCTGGACTGTTCCTTATCAGAAACCAGAATACCCTCCGGTGAAGCGGACACCACGACATCTTTAAGTCCCATACACAGAATCGGTACATCCAGTTCATTAACTACATGCACATTTTCACAGTTATTATTTAGAATAGCTTCTCCAATGGTTTCTTCTTCCATCGCTTCGGTCAAGGTGTTCCATGTTCCGAGGTCTTTCCACTCTCCCGCAAAGCGCTGAACCTGAATCTTTGGTTCCTTTTCAACAACTGCATAATCAAAGCTGATTTTTTTCAAAGTATCATATTTAGCATAGAGATCATGATAATCCGTAAAGTCAATCAATTCATGGGCTCTCTGTAATACATACTTAAGACGATATGCAAATACACCACCATTCCAGAGCGCTCCCTGCGCAATATAGGTTTTCGCCGTTTCCATATCCGGTTTCTCCTTAAAAGTCTCCACCATACTGGTAGGCTCTTTGGACACCGGAACGATATATCCATATTTCTCACTCGGATAAGTGGGTTCTACCCCCATTAAAACAAGATTTGCTTCACCCTTCTCTGCCTGCTCCCCCAGTTTTTTCAGGGCATCAAAGTAGGCATCATCCACATAAGGATCTACCGGGCAGACTACTACAGTCTCTTCCTCAGACACGCCCTGTACATCATGCAGATAAGCGGTTGCCAGCGCAATTGCCGGAAACGTATCTCTTCTGCATGGTTCTACACTAATACCAACATTCTCTCCAAGCTGATTATGTATCGCAGACACCTGGGTTTTGGATGTCGCAATCGTTACCATTGCATCTGCGTCAATTTGTTTAATTTGTCGATAAACACGCTGAACCATAGATTCATATTCATTTTCCGGACCGGGCTTTTTAAAAATTTTGATAAACTGTTTGGAGCGGATATCATTGGATAGCGGCCACAGTCTTTTGCCGGAGCCACCGGATAATAATACTATATTCATGCGAATTCTTATATGCAATCGTCAGAAACTAAATCACATATTTTCCCTTTCTGTTTAATAGTAAAACAATAAATTGTATAAAATCATTATATAATACGGACTATAACTTTTCAATCAAAACCCGACAGATCCATACCGCCCCACATTCTTATTTCTTTGCTTCCGGCAGACGTAATCTCAGAAACCTCTTCATCAGTTGTTTGAAGTTAAAGGGTAGGAGCGGATAAATATAGCTTTTATCAGATAGCGTCTTATTGCAGACTATAGAAACAATAAAAATAATAATCGCCGCAATATAACCGTAAATTCCGAACATTGCTGTTAGAATCAGATTAATGATTCGCATGAATTTCAGTGCATATCCAAGCTCGTAGTTTTGCTGAGTATAATTGGCAAGGGCAACGAAAGCCATATATAACATAACTTCCGAGTTAAACCAGCCACTGTTGACAGAGAACTCTCCTAATACCAGGGCAGCCATAACACTGAGGGGCGTACTGAGCATATTCGGTGTATTGACTGCGGCCAGTTTTAAGCCGTCTATCGCCAGTTCAAGAATCAGAAACTGTGCTAATAAAGGAATGTTAACTGTCTCCTGAACCATAATGAATTGGAAAGATTCGGGTATCCATTGGGGATTCAACATAAGCAGCAAAAAGGTAGGTGTCATGATATAGGTTAATATAGATATCAGGAATCTGGACAGACGCAGGTAAGTTCCGGTAATCGGTGGGAAATAATAATCGTCTGCTTCTTCCACAATATCAAAGATAGACGTAGGAATGATCATGGCAGAGGGCGAATTATCCACTAATATGACAATATCCCCTTCCAGTACCTGTGCCGCTGCCACATCCGGTCTCTCTGTAAACTTAAATTTGGGAAAGGGATTGAACCATTTCCTCTGATAAAGACATTCTGCCAGACTTTCCTGATTCATCGTAAGGGCATCCACATGGATCTCTTCTATTTTTCTCTTGATGGAGTCCAGGAACTCATGATCAACCCGATTATCCATATAACATAATACGATATCGGTCTGTGAGCTTTTACCGGCATTCAACATTTCCATACGAAGTTCCGTACTGCGGATACGGCGTCTGATTAATGCAGTATTAAAAACTACGGTTTCTACGAAACCGTCTTTGGAACCACGCAGCGTCTTGTCCTTGTCCGGCTCATCCACACTTCTTGCGGGATACGTTCTGGAATCGATCAGGATACATCTGTCAAATCCGTCTATAAAAACAGCAAAAACGCCTGACAGAATGTTATAGATAATGTCATCCCATTTATCTTTCAGATCAATTTCCACATAAGGCGTTGCCTTCTTGGCCATTTCATAGGCATTTTCCGGCATATCCTCCGGTTTGATATCAATAAAATACTGTAGAATCTTCATCATCAGCTCATCTTTACAAAATCCGTCAATAAAGTAAATACAAGCCTGTTTCCCACCCACTTCGATCACACGGTATACCACATCAAAGCTCACATCCGGCTCCATATGTTCTTTCATATATTCCATTGTATGCTGCAAAGATGTGGTCATTCGGTCATTGCCTGAGCTCCATATTTTACCGTATTCTCTCATATCCGTATACGGTTTTTGGTTTTGTTTACTTTGATTTTGTTTCTTAGGATTATTCTGTTTCTGCACCGTCAAAAAACTCCTTCCAGGACTAATACCATAGTTAACCATAGTATTCCTTGGAAGGAGTCATATTATACCTTATAAGATATTATTGTTTGCCGGTGCTTCCATGTCCACCGCGATCTGCATTGGTAAGATGTTCCACTTCATCAAAGACAAGCTTCGGCTGATTCTCCATAATACGGAACTGGCAGATTCTATCATTTACATGAATTTCGGTGTCACGTATTGCATAAGCAGGCATAAACCACTGATCATTGTCTCCGCAATAGGAACAGTCTATTACACCTTGATGATTGGTCTGGATAATCCCAAAATTCTTATAGGTTGAGCTTCTGGGTACTACATGAGCTTCATATCCTCTTGGAAGTTCCATTGCAACCCCCAGCGGAATCAGCTTAAATTCACCCTTTTTCATAACAACATCTTCTGCCGCCCGCAGATCAATCCAGTCAGATTTACCATCTATATATGTAAGCTTTTCTATCTTGTCCGTAAAATATTTAATTTTGATTGTTTCCATGATATTAGCTATGCCTTTCTGTTTCAATTTCGTAAAATAGCTTATGAATAATCCTGACAGTGCAGTATTGGGATTGTGGGATCTGTCTGTTGCAGACTCTTCTGCACATCAATAACACGTTGATTACGGCTTCCCTTCCAGAGAAGCTTTGTATCTTTTAGGTCGGCCATAAATTCTCCGTCAACAAGTACATCAACATATTTCATCATGGGATAATGCAGAATATCCTCCCATCGGTCGCCCGTATACAGCCAAATAGTCTTATTCGGGTAAGATGATTTGATTTCTTCCATAAGATTTCTTACCTCCAGGCGATTGGCTGCATGAAGAGGATCGCCGCCCGAGAAGGTAATACCGCTGATATAGGATTTATCCAACTGATCAAAAATTTCCTGCCTTGCAGCATCATCAAACAGTAACCCTCCGTCCGGATCCCATGTAATGGGATTCTGACAATCTTTACAGCAATGTGTACAACCTGCCACCCATAATACTACACGTAGCCCATCGCCGTTAAGCATATCATCTTTCGTTATATTATGATATCTCATTACATAGATTTCCTTTCTGCAATTTCTGCCATTTTGGCATCACTTAATCTGGTATCTCCGTGCACACGGGAATAGGCCAGATAGCCGTTCATACGATCAATTTTGGTCAGATTACGGCTGCCGCACACAGGACATACATCCATCTCCAGTTCCTGATGCCCACAGTCATCACAATATGCAAGTGAAAGGTTAACACCCTCATAGAAGCCCATATCCATGGCACGACGGATCAATGTCTTTATTGCCTCCAGATTATAATCAATCGGATATTTCACATACTGGATTTTACCGCCGTTAGCCAGCTCCCAGAAACGGTACTCTAAATCCTGCTTCTCTATAGGAGTAATATTTTCCGTTACATGGCAGTGAAAGCTGTTGGATACATACTCTTTATCGGATACACCCTCTATAATACCATATTTGGCTCTGAACTGTTTTACCTGCAGACCACACAGATTTTCAGCCGGTGTTCCATAGATGGCATACAGATTACCGTCTTCTTCTTTAAATTCGTTAATCTTACTATTGATATGCTCTAGTACTTCAATCGCAAAAGCACCATCCTCTACCAGTGATTTTCCGTTATATAGCTCCTGCAGCTCATTGAAAGCCGTAATACCAAAACTTGCCGTAGCGCTTTTTAGAATAGGCTTAATCTTATCATGCAATTGTAAATGACCACCCAAAAAGCCGCCTTCACAATAAGCTAACGGATTGGTAGAAGCACGCATTTCCCCAAGATAAGCATATGTTCTGATATGCAGCTGCCTGATCAGATTCAGATAGTAATCCAATACCTCATAGAAATCCTTCCCTTCCTGACGGGATTTCGCCAGAATCATAGGAAGATGCAGGGATACTGCACCAATATTGAATCTGCCTACAAATATCGGAGTATCATTTTCATCTGCCGGATGCATACCGCCTCTTTCATACCATGGAGACAGAAATGCACGGCACCCCATCGGGGAAATAACCTTGCCATACTGTTTATACATGCTGGCAATATAGCCCTTACCGGTAAGACTGAGCCAATCAGGATACATAGTCTTAGCGGAACACTGTACACCTGCCTCAAATACATCTTCCAGTTCCTTACCGGGACCATGCAGATTCTCGTCATACAGGAATACAATCTTAGGGAACAATACCGGTTTCTTACATTCCTTCTTACCCTGTCCCTTACGACGTACATTCAACATGATAATAGTCGCCATCTTAGCAAAACGACCTGTTCCGATACCTGCAGTAACAGTAATGAACGGATAATCGCCACGGCTGCTGGCTACTGTATTGAATTTATATTCCCATCCCTGGAAGCCCTGTTCAAACTCTTTCTTCACATCTGCCATTGCTTCTGCTTCAGCAGTTTCTTTGTCAATTCCAAGTCTGGTATACTTCTCAATATTACGCTTATAGGATTTTTCAGCATAAGGCTCCAGAATCTTATCCACCTCCGGTACGGTAAAACCGCCGTACTGCTGACTTGCCGCACTGAGGACAATATCTCCGATGACATCAAAGGCCACATCCAGAGTTTTCGGCTCATTGTACCAGATATTACCCATCTCAAAACCGCCACTTAGCACCTCTGCCACATTAAACAGGCAACAGTTCATGGTATCACGTCTGGCAGACATATCGTGTACATAAATATAACCATCACGACATGCCTGTATTTCTTCTGTTGTCATGAAGAATTTCTGGTATAATTCCTTATTAAACTGATTGAAAATCAAACTTCTCTTAGTAGATACAAGAGCACTGTCCGTATTGGCATTCTCTTTATCTCCAATGTACATGATAGACTGGCTCTTCTTATAGACATCGTCCATCATACGTACAAAATCCTGCTTGTAATTCCGATAATCACGATAACTCTTTGCTACAATCGGTTTTACATCCTCCAATGCACTCTCAACAATGTTATGCATAATCTGAATCGGAATCTCTTCCTCACCCAGTTCATTGACCTTGTCAATCACAGTCTGACAGATATGGCGTTTCTCCTCATCCGTGAACTTGGTCAGTGCACGATATGCACTCTTTCCTACGGCGTCTATTACTTTTTGGACATTAAACGCTTCCAGGCTGCCATCCTTTTTAATCACTTTCACAACCTTTTCCGGTTTATATTCCAGACTGAAATTTTCTCCTGCCGCATTGTCAGATTCAAATCTACTACTCATGAAACCCTCACCTTTCTTTTGTCTCCCCTGCGCATAGCATGTAACAGCACATTAAAATGCACAAAATATAGTGTTAGTTTACATAAATTCACTATATTTTGTGGTTTGTTCATAGTATAAGATAAGAACTACATTATGTCAATGTTCCGGACGAGAGAAAAACTAACAAAAAGGGATATGTCTTTTTGTGACATATCCCTATAAATCCTTAAAACATTTTCTTAATTTATCATACCTGATTTGTCAATCGCTTCGATTGCTTCCTCTATTACTTCTACAGGAAGAGTCAGCGCAAAACGTACATGTCCTTTTCCGAGTGAACCAAAACTGCTTCCCGGAGTACATAACACTCCGGTCTTAGCCAGTAACTCCATAACAAACTCCACATCATCTGTGTAACCATCAGGGATTTTTGCCCAGGCAAACATGGTACCTTCACTGTCCTCCATCTGCCATCCGATCCTCCGAAGACCACCGCAGAGCGCATCTCTTCTTCGCTGATATTCGACACACTGTTCTTTTACTGTTTGATCTGATCCGTTAAGAGCTGCTACAGCTCCATACTGCACCGGAAGGAATGTTCCGTAATCAATCTGTGAACGAAGCTTCTTAAAGTTCGCTACAATATCCTTATTACCCACCAGAAAGCTTACTCTTGCTCCGGTATAGTTAAAAGACTTTGATAGGGAATAGAATTCAACAGCAATTTCCTTAGCACGAGGAATACGTAAAATGGATTTTCCAACTCTTCCATCATATACAATATCCGAATAGGCATTGTCATGAATGATGATAATATTATGCTCTATTGCCCAAGGGATTAGTTTTTCATAGAATTCATCCGGTGCTGTCTTGCACACAGGATTTAAGGGATAGGATACAATCATACACTTTGCCCTTGCCAGTAAATCTTCGTCCATATGCTCCAAATCCGGAAGATAATGATTTTCCTCTGTCAAATCATAAGTAACAACCTCTGCTCCTGCCAGAGAAGGACCGATACCGAAAATAGGATATCCCGGATTCGGCACAAGCACCACATCCTGCGGATTACAGATAGAAAGACAGATATGTGCAATGCCTTCCTGAGAACCATAGACAGACATCAGTTCATCATTTTCAAGCGTCACACCGTATCTGCTCTGATAACGACTTTGTACAGCCTCTACCAGTTCCGGAATATCAATCAGGGCATACTTGTAGTTTTCCGGCTTTTTAGCAGCCTCAATCACAGCATTCATCACATGCTCAGCCGGTTTAAAATCCGGTGTGCCTACAGACAGATTATAAATTTTCTTTCCCAGCTTAACGGCCTCATCCTTTTTCTCATTCAGCACCTGAAAGATGCCTTCCTCATAATCCTTCATCCGGTCTGCAAATTCTAATTTCTTCATAATCTCCTCATTCCTTTCCTGTACTTTGCTATTTTATGATACCGGTCAGTTATCAACATTCCGGTTTCTTAAATCATTCGCTGTACTGCTCAAGCACCTGTTTTACATACATCCGGTATTCAACTGACACATCATTGGGTGCAATGATTCTGGCACCTGTCCCTAATCCGGTCAGCCATCCAAAGAACTGCCCACTGACCGCTACCTGAACCCGTACAGAGAAATGCTCCTCGTCACGCTTTCTGACAGTCACTTCTTTACCGAAGCGGTCCATAACAACACCTATCAGACGATTTTCAAATTCCAAAGTCACTGTTTCTTCACGACCACCGTACATGCCAAATGTCTTATTGGCATATGCTGCAATATCAAATCGCTCAAAGAGTTCTGCGCCTTTTCTTTTTATATTGTCTAAAACCTTTACATGTCCCAGCTTATCCACGCGGAAATGCTTGATTTTATCCTCTTCCTCATCATGCGCAATCAAGTAATAATTTTCATCCTTACAGGTCAAAGCCCATGGGCTGACCTGATAGATCTTTCCACTTTTACGGGGAACCAGTTTTTTCTCAAGGCTCCATTCCATATATTGAAAGGAAATCTGCATGTTATTCTGAATGGCCCGGTGAATATCGTCCACTATGTAATAAATGCTTTCATTGTCCGTTTTGATACGGTTAGCTACATAAACCTGTCTCTGTAACTGTCCGGCCTCTGCTCTGGAAGCAAGTGTCTCAATCTTTGAGATCAATTCCCTGGATTTCTTAATGGTCAGAAATCTGGAAGCCTGCACCGTCTCTACCAGCAGTTTAAGCTCTGCCAGTTCAAATTCCCTTCCTGCCAGATAATAACCACCGCCTGTTTTAGCTTTTACGAGTACAATATCATATCCAAAATCGGTTAACTGCGCAATATCATCATAAATACTCTTCCGCTCTGCCTTTATATCATAAGCAGAAAGAGCGTCAATGAGCGCCTGAGAACTCATACAATGGTTTTCGTCGGACTGTTCCGTCAGTATTTTCAGCAGATATAATAATTTCAATTTTTGATTAGGAGATTTCGCCATAGTCCGTCCTCTCATGCCATCTTTCATAAACACATCTGTCTGTAAGGCAGTTTTCTTATCAAATTAACCGTTTTATGATAATCCCATTTTATGATAATCCCAATATAGGATACAACTCTTCCAGACAGCGGATTTCGTAATCAATCGCAACAGCTTTATCATTTACCGCACCTGTCGGATTGTACCAGCAGGCTGCAATACCGGCATTATTGGCCCCTTTCATATCGCTGGTCAGGGAATCGCCTACAATCAGACATTCTGACCTGTCAGTACCTGTAAGAGCCGGATTCGAGAAGCAGGCATCATAATACTCCTTCATAGGCTTAGGACATCCGATAAGTTCTGACACAAATACACCATCCACTAACTGATTCAGCCCTGAAATCTTCATCTTATTCGCCTGTGTTTTGTTGACTCCATTGGTCAAGACAAATTGTTTAAAGCCTTTTTCTTTCAGGCATCGTATCACCTGATCTGAACTATTAAGGAAAAAAGCTACGCTTCCAAGCTGTTCCTGATAATAATCTGCAATATCTTCCGGCTGATACTGTGAGATTTTCAATTCTTCAAAAAGTGTCCTAAACCGCCCTGTAAGGACTTCATTTTTGGTAACCTCACCCAGCTCCAGCCTTTTCCAATAACTGTCATTGATAGCTGCATATCTTTCTACAATCTCATCTGAAATGGTAAGTCCTAGATGTTTGAAAGAAGCTCTGAGCGCATAATCCATGGATTTATCAAAATCAAGAATAGTCTGATCCAAATCCCATAAAATTGTGGTAAATCTTCCCATATATGCCGGTAACCATGCCTTTCTCTCAGTCTGTGGGTATATCCATGTCAGGGCAATTTCTCATACTTAATACAAAAAGGTGTTCAGACCGAACACCCTTCTACTTATCAGCTTATGCTATATCTTTCATTATACAGTGTCGTTGCCGGAAATATCCGAAGCAGCATCTGCGTCCTTCTCAGCAGCTGCTTTGGCATCCTTATTCTTTCTCAATTTAACACCTATAATACATGCCGCAATAACCAATGCAACAACTAAAACAAAAAGTAGTAAATAAGATAAAAAAGCATTAACAAATAAAATCAAATTCGTCATTCGTCCCCATCCTTCTCTTCTATCAAAAATGAAAAACACTTAAGACGTTACTATGATACCACTAATCAAACAGTATCGTCAAGTAAGTCTGTACCATCCGCAGCAGTTGTGGCCAGCTTGTCACATCTCTCATTCTCAGGATGACCGTCATGCCCCTTAACCCACTGAAATGTGACCATGTGAGGTCCCTTGGCCTTGAGTAGACGTTCCCACAAGTCAACATTTTTAACAGGCTTATTTCCAGCCGTCTTCCAGCCTTTCATGATCCATCCCTCAATCCAATGCCGGTTAAAGGCATCCGTAAGATATTTGGAATCAGAAATCAAAGTTACATCACAGGGCTTTGTCAATGCTTCCAACCCAACAATGGCTGCCATTAACTCCATGCGGTTGTTTGTTGTCTTCTTAT
>JALETS010000083.1 GCA_022781395.1 Lachnospiraceae bacterium
CGGGCCGGATAATATTTTCTCATCCTGTTATAAAGCAGCCCCCGGAACACAATTTCCTCCGCCAATGGCGAAACAACACCATAGAGTATTACCCCAATTCCAAATGCAACCCCAAACTGTCGCCGGGACACATCCCGAAAAGAATCGGAGGCCTCTGTCAGTCCGGTAATACTGAGCAGTACATTTAAACCAAGGGATGCTGTAACAGCACAAACAGCTGTAAATATCATTTCGCTTATCCCGATTCGGTTCTTTGGTGCTGTCAGTTCTTTTCGCAGCATGGGAATCAGCGGGAACGCTGCAAGCAGCATGGAGGTGCCGCTTACCACTCCTGTTACAGTCTCTGCATGTGCCATCATCAGCTCAGCATATCCTTTACCAAACAGATCCAGACTCGCCTGAAAAAGGAATGTAAGAATACAGAACACAGCATTATGCAACAAAAAATATAGCACGAGAGGCTGCAGCACATCCCAAACTTTATTAAAATAATCTTTTTTATCCTGGTTCATCTTCTATCATCCTTAAGCAAAACCTCAGACAGTTCCTTAACGTTTCCAACCACGCAGTCGGCGCCTGCTTCCACCAGTTCGTTGTCTGCCGCATAACCGTAATTTACACCAATGGAAGGTATCTGATGCGCTTTCGCTCCTTCGATATCAAACTTCCGGTCACCAATCATAACAGCATCCCTTTTTCTGAACTTATCATCCGCAGAAAGCTGCTCTAATGCTTCTTCTACAACCTCTTCCTTACGACATCTTGTGCCATCCAGCTCACTTCCTACAATGATATCAAAATACTCGTAAATCGAGAAATACTCTAGAATCTTTTTTACATATACAGTCGGTTTGCTGGAAGCAATTGCCAGTTTTCTACCGTCTTTTTTCAATCGTGCCAACAGTTCGGGAATACCGGAATACACTTCATTTTCAAACAATCCCACCGTACTGAAACGCTCTCTGTAATATTCTACAGCCCGCACTGCCTCTTCCTCATTCATACCATAGAACTCACGGAAGCTGTCGATTAACGGTGGTCCGATAAAGGGCTCCAGTCTGTCCGGGTCAGGCTCTTCTATCCCCATTTTATGCAACGCATACTGTACACAGGTTGTAATGCCGATCTTAGGATCTGTAAGCGTACCGTCTAAATCAAATAAAATATACTGATACATATAAATACCATGCCTTTCTCTCAACCTGTACACATTTTGCAAGTCACAGATTGTTGCGTAACACGAACAGGTTCATTATAGCAGAGTGTAAATCCCTATTCAATTATCAAACCTGAATCCTATCAAACTTCACAGGACTTCTTTTTCCTTGACATTCCCTGCGCAAAACACTATATTATTAAGAGTAAACAGAATGTTTACGGCGGTATATCATTGGAATTTGGTACCGTACAATTAAATAACTCGCTAGGGGAGCACATCGCTGAGATTGGAATAGGAACACGTTTTCCCATATTCCTGACCCTCACTACTTGAACCGGATAATACCGGCGGAAGGAAGCACATATTTGCAGCAGAAAACGGCACGGCCGCATTCTCTGCAATCCGATGTTGTTCCTCCTTGCGTATACGAAGGAGGATTTTTTATGTATGATGTAATCGTAAACGACTGGGGTGAAACCACTTATGTCCCCAACACACTGGGCAGAATTCTTCTGGCCCTGATTCTTATCTTAGTTGTTGCAGTCGCCGTACATTTTGCAGGGAAATATGCAAAAAGTCAGAATTCCGGGAAAGAAATCCAGAACAAAAGACTGTTAACCGTTAAACAAGTGGCATTCTGTGCTATGGCAATCGCTTTGGGTACCATTCTTTCTGAGCTTAAATTGTTTCATTTTCCCACAGGAGGTTCTATTACGCTTCTGTCCATGCTTATCATCTGCCTGCCGGGCTATTTCTTCGGTCTGACAGCCGGCTTGCTGACCGGTGTAGCGCATGGTATCCTGCAGCTTATCATTGACCCTTATGTACTGTATCCTTCACAGCTTATCATCGACTATTTTCTGGCATTTGGAGCCCTTGGATTATCCGGTCTGTTCTGCAATGCCAAACAAGGTCTGTTAAAAGGCTATATTGTCGGTGTTCTTGGCCGCTATGTGTTCGCCGTACTTTCCGGCTGGATCTTCTTCGGTTCCTATGCCTGGGAGGGCTGGGGTGCCTTGCCATATTCACTGGTATATAATGGCATCTACATCTTTTCGGAAGGGATCATTACCGTCATCATCCTGGCTATCCCTGCAGTAAGTAAAGCACTGGCGCGGATTAAACAGGCAGCCCTTTCATAATTGCAAACCTTCCCTTCATTACTGAACCAAAACCAAATAATCTAATAACGGGAAGCCATTATGGCTTCCCGAAAATTCTCTGGTATCCGTAATTCATATGTGAAGCTTGTTTCTGTCTGTTCGGACATTGCAGATTACTGCACGACTCGCATACATGGCAATAGCTTTGCCGGCGCTCGCGATGCAGCGTAGTCAGAAACACAACTGACTTCTTTGGAGTCATCATATACGCCTTATTATAAGCAATGTCTTCCGGCTGAAGCAGATTGAAAATATCTTCTGTCCATTCCAGCGGATACTTATCTCCCAGAAACTCGAATCCACCCATCCACAGTCCCGATTGCTTCCATAGGATTTCTGCACTTTTTGCATAAGCTGTCTTCAAAAGCTCCATTCCGATACATTCTATCATATAGCCTTCTGTCAGATGATCCTTTACGACATACTCATTCTGTAATGCATCCACTTTTTCTCCAAGAGATACAAGCACGGCAAGCTGCGTTCCTTCCTTCCATTCTGCTGCGTCACTGCATGGTGCAAAGTACATGACCGGCTCGGCCAGCCGTTCCAGAATCGCTCCCAGGCATCTGAGCCGGTCTGCATCAGTCTGTCTGAAATGATATCGTTCCAGCATCACCCTATATTGTTCTTCCTGCAATCTGATCTGAAATGTTTCTCTCATTGTTCTGTATTCTATCTGCTATCTTACATCCGCCCTCACTGCTTTACGTCTTTTCTTTACAGTTCTTTTGCTTCTGCATCCAATGCTTCGGCTTCCTGTTTCAATCTCTTTGCGTTCTTATACACTCTGGAAACAATCCAGATATTGGAAACTCCATCATAAATCAAGAAAATACCGATCAGCATCACTACCGTATCCAATGCTACAAAAGGCTTACAGATCAGGAGTACTCCAACCCCTACCGTCAGCAGGCCCAGAATCAGTGCAATCCACCATTTATCATATTGATCTTTGCAAAGTGTCACAGCCTGCTGCAGATTTCTGGCCCCATGAAGCGCAATGATAATTCCCACGATAATCGGAATAATCGCCAGTACCTTATCAGGTTTTACCGCGATCCAGATACCTACTACAGTAAAAATGATTCCCATAATCAGATTCGTCTGTTCATACAGACTCCCATCCTTTACGGCAAAATACTCTATGATTTTCATAATTCCCGTCAGGATAAGGACTACGCCAATCGCAGCACACACAATCTGCATGGACATTCCCGGCCAGATGACCAGCACTAATCCTAATACCACACACAATAACGATGAAACTACTGCATTTGCTTTCATTTTTCTTAAGAATCTTTCCATGAACACCCTCTCCTTTGTATCAAACTATAAAGTTTGTAACATCCAAATCCGAGCGAAGCACCCAGACAGTTTAACAATATATCATCTACATCAAAAGCACCAAAGGCACTGAATAGCTGAAACACTTCAATGCCAAGCACAAAGAGAAAGGCATTGAAAAGCATCACGAAGAAACAATTTCCCTTATCGAATATCATTGGAAAGCAGAATCCAAACGGTACAAATACAATAATATTGCCCAGCAGGTTCTCCGCGCTATTCAATTTATAGGAATACTCTATATACATCTTTATTGTTTTAAACGGTATAAAATTAGCCGTTCCAAGCCCCTCCAGAATAACACCCTTCTGCCATGTGGATGCAATCATCTGCATATATTCCCACGGATATTTGAATATGATGACTTGTATGACAAACAAAATGTAAATAGCAAAAAAGAGTCGGATTATGGTTCTTTTTTGCATCGCACATTCTCCTATTCTATCATTTTCAAGCACATGCTACAAAGAATACTCTATTCAGGCAACCTCCCAGGGATTCTTTGCGCCCTCCATATAAAGCTTGCAGCTCATCAAAGAATCCTTTACAACAGTTTCCACATAGTTTTTCGTGTAGAATGCCATGTGATGGGATACTGTCACATTCGGAAAGCTTCGAAGCATTGCCAGTTCCCTATTCTTTAATATATCCGCTTTGTGGTCATAATAGTATAGTCCGAACTCATTTTCTACCACATCTAATCCTGCAGCCCCGATTTTGCCATTCTCTATGGCATCAATAAATGCATCCGAATCTATCAACGCGCCGCGGGCCGTATTGACAATCACAACTCCATCCTTCATCTGCGCAATGGTATCCGCATTGATCAGATGATGATTTTCTTCCGTAAGAGGAGTATGTAGCGTAATCACATCGGATTCCTTCCAGATTTCCTCCAATGGCACGTAGGCTGCCAACTGTTTTACCTCATCCTTTTCATACAGATCATATGCCAGAATCCTGCATCCGAATCCGGACAGGTTACGGATCACTGTAGAACCAATCCTTCCGGTACCAATGACTCCTACAGTCAAATCCCGGAGTTCCCTGCCGTTCAGCCCCTGTAAGGTATAGTCCTGCAGGTTCGTTCTACCAAGAATAGCGCCCATTTTACGGATAGACATTAGGATCAGCATTACCGTGTAATCTGCCACTCCGTTAGGCCCATAAGGCGCATTTCCTACTTTAATGCCATATTTCCCGGCAGCCTCTAAATCAATATGATCATATCCAATAGTCCTGGTCGTAATGTACTCCACGCCCTGCTCATGAAAAGCCTTGATAAGCGGAGCATCAATTTTGGATGTGATAACATCCACGCACCGGCTTCCTTTGCATAAAGATACGTTATTTAAATCCGGTGCATCATTACATAAAACCAGATCTATGCCTAATTCTTTGGCATATTCCAAAAATAATTCCTTTTCATCAAAAGGTCTGCAGTTATACACAGTTACTTGCATCATTCATTCCTCTTTTCTGTCTTTTTATCCATGGTGTTCCTATTTTTCTTTTCCATGATTTTCTTAAATATCTCAGGTTCTTCTATCTTAATCTGTATCTGGGATGCTTCCTGCAATTCCTCCCTTTTCTCCTCATCCCGCTTTACTTCATAATGATATGCACTTTCCACTTCCCGTTCATACTCTGCCACAATTGCCATATCTGCGGGCCGTATTTTACGGAATCTGTTAAATCCTGCCACCAGGATCTGAATACTCTGTTTTGTTGTGTCAAATGCGCCCTCTTCATAGAGATTGACCAAAATAATACCAATCGGCACTGCCAGAATCATGCCCACCACACCGGCTGCCTTATAACCTATATATAAAAGGAAAAGAGTCGGAATCGCATCCATGCCGATAGAATCCCCTACGATCTTAGGTTGTATAACCTGCCGCACCAGTTGTCCTACCAGCCAGATTGCCAGAAGTCCAAACATCATCTTGTAGTTCTTGCCCAGTAATTCTATGATGGCCCATGGAATCATGATCGTTCCCGTACCAAATACCGGCAGGAAGTCCATAAATGCAATACCAATGGCCACCAGAAAGGCATAAGGTACATCGAGAATCAACAGCCCTATGCAGAGTAAAATGTAAATCCAGCACTCTATCTTAAGCTGAGCCTTAAAATATCCACCTATCGCTTTACTGAAACTTCTGCGTATCAGATCAAATCGGTAACGAATACTGTCCGGCACATACTTCTGCATCACATTAGGCATATAAGTCTTATCTGCCACAAAGAAATAAGCAGACAAAAGACACATGACCACTGCTAAGAATATATCCGGTATCCTTTTCGCGGCGTTACCCACTGCCTCAAAACCGGGAAAACTTGCATCATCCATCAGGTTACTGAAAAAATTCCCCAATTCACTGGCAATCTGATCCCAGGCCTGCTGTGCATCTGCCGGCAGTCTGTTATAAATACCCTGAAGATTTGCCCCCACCGGGCTAAATAGCGCCACAATATTATCTCTCATCTGAGGCAGTTCATTAATAAAGTTAGCTCCCTCCTGTACCAGCTTTGCGATAACCGCATACACAAGCAGAACAACCACCGCCAGTACGGCAATAATAACCAGTGCCGATACAGCCTTACGTTTTACCTTCAGCTTTTCTTCAAAAAAACGGACTACCGGTGACGCAATCAGGGAAATGATCCATCCCACAATAAAAGGCATAAAAAACAGGATGCATTTCGGCAAAAGGAAAATACACAATAACAGTGCCACCAATGCCGTTACCAGATTCAGAATAACCTTTAAATATGTTTTTACCGATTGTTTCATTAGCCCTCCATTCGAAGCCTTTCTCCCAAAGCTTCCCTGTTCATGTACAATTACTGTTCTTCTGCCAGCATACCATCCAGCAGATCATATATCTCTTCTCTGCCTTGCTTCGTTAATGCGGAATAAGGTATTACAATTGTATCATCCACAACGTCAAGCGTATCGGTAATCAGCTTAATCTGCTTCTGTATCTGGCTTCTCTTAATCTTATCCAGCTTGGTCGCAATAATAATGGGTTGGTACCCTCTATCCAATATCCAGTTATACATAATACAATCATTTTCGGACGGTGCATGCCGGATATCGATCAGCAGAAATACTGCCTTAATCTTCCCGGATTGATGAAGGTAATCCTCAATCAGCTTGCCCCACTGGGCTTTTACCTGCTCATTGGCCGTAGCATAACCATAGCCCGGCAGATCAACAAAATACATCTCATCATTAATATTGTAATAGTTGATCGTCTGTGTCTTACCCGGCTGGGAACTTGTACGTGCCAGCGACTTACGATTCATCAGACCATTAATCAGGGAAGATTTACCCACATTACTCTTGCCTGCAAAAGCAATCTCCGGCAGTTTATTATCCGGCAGAGTGCTTGTAATACCACATACTGTTTCCAATGATACATTTCTAATTACCATATTCATCCTCCGTGAAAATCTGCACATTTATGTGATTTTCAGTCTTTTTCCATACCATTCACTGCATTCTTTACGAGCGCATAGTCTGCCACCTCATCCATACACTCCACATAATGGATCTTCAAGCCATCCCTGATCTCCTCCGAGATTTCTTCCGTGTCCTTCTCATTCTCCTTTGGAACGAGCACAGTCTTCACCCCTGCCATTTTAGCCGCCAGTAATTTTTCTTTCAGCCCGCCAATAGGCAAAACCTTACCTCGAAGGGTAATTTCTCCGGTCATTGCCAGATCAGCATGTACCGGAATTCCGGTCACTGCAGACAGAATCGCAGTAGCCATCGTAACACCGGCAGAAGGACCATCCTTCGGCACCGCACCTTCGGGAATATGAATGTGGAAATCCTTCTTCGTATATGTTTCCTCGTCTACATGATATCGTTCACTGACAGAACGCACATAACTCATTGCAATCCGGGCAGATTCCTTCATCACATCTCCCATTTGACCCGTTAGGTCAATATCCCCTTCTCCGGGCATACAGTTGACTTCTATCTGCAGGGTATCGCCGCCCACGCTGGTCCATGCCAGACCACGGACGATTCCCACTTCATCCTTCTGATTGATCCTGTCATTATTGTACTTATGTTTTCCCAGATAATGCTCCAGATTTTCCGGTGTTACTTTGACCAAATTAGTCATTTCTGTATTATCTAAATTTTTTCTGCCTTCGGTTTGTCCGGTTAAAATGTCCCGGGACTTCGTCCGTCTTGACATAAGAATCTGTCTTGCCTCTTTACGACAGACAGCCCCAATCTGGCGCTCCAAACCTCTGACCCCTGCTTCTCTTGTATAGAAGCTTATAATATCCTTAAGCGCATTATCGGTAAATTCCAGTTCTTCTGATCTGATTCCGTTCTTCTCAAGCTGCTTCTTTACCAGATGCTCTCTTGCAATATGAAATTTCTCATTTGCAGTATAACTGCCTACTTCAATCAGCTCCATACGATCTAACAAGGGTTTTGGAATTCCCTCTGTGCTATTAGCCGTAGCAATAAACAAAACCTCTGATAAATCAATGGGGATTTCCACATAATGATCCCGGAAAGCGCAGTTCTGCTCTCCGTCCAATACCTCCAGCAAGGCCGCCGAAGGATCTCCCTTATAATCATTGCTTAGCTTATCAATCTCATCCAACAGCAGAAGCGGATTCTTCACCCCTGCCTGTCTGACAGCATTAACAATCCTTCCCGGCATGGCGCCCACATAAGTTTTACGATGTCCCCGAATTTCTGCCTCATCACGTACTCCTCCCAGACAGATGCGCACATATTTCTTATGAAGTGCTTCAGCAACACTTCTAGCTATGGATGTCTTACCGGTTCCGGGTGGACCTACCAGACAGATAATCTGACTCTGCCCTTTTCCGGTCAATACACGGACCGCCAGATATTCCAACATTCTCTCTTTTACTTTTTCCAGCCCGTAATGCTCTGCATTTAGAATCTGCTCCGCCTTTTCCAGATCGTTGCTGTCTTTAGAGGCTTTATCCCACGGCAATTCCAGCAAAGTCTCTATATATGCCCGCTCCACTGCACTCTCCGAGCTGCTGCCGGATACATGCTTATAGCGGGAAATCTCCTTTCGGATTTTCTCCTTCACTTCTTTCTTCGCTTTCAGTTTCTCCACTGCAGCCTCAAACTGCTCTACATCAGAATCAGTATTATCCTCACCTAATTCCTCTTTTATATAATGCATCTGCTCACGCAGAATATAGTCTTTTTGATTTTTATCAATCCGCTGCTTGATATTTTGGGCCAGTTCATTTTTAATCCTGACTACTTCCACCTCCCGGGAGAGAATCCCCGTCAGTGTCTCAAAACGTTCCCTGACAGAGATGGCACTTAAAACTCTCTGTTTATTCAATACGGAAAGTGGCATATTGATTGTAATACAATCCAGCAGTTCCCCCAAAGACATCACATCTTCTATCTGATCCGCTATTGCCTTGCCAACCTTTGGAAAGCAGGCATGATATGCTGCAAAGGTTTCCTTGACTATTCTGGTCATCGCTTCCTCTTCTGCACCATCAATGCCCGTCATATCGTCTCTCTCATATGACACATTTGTCACAAGGTAATCATCCTCCCTGACAAAGCCAAACAAGCGCGCTCTGGAAATACCCTCTACCAGCACACGCAGAATATGGTTGGGTAATTTACTGACCTGTTTGATAACTGTGACAGTTCCCACTTCATATACACCGTCAAATCCCGGATTATCTTCATCCACATCCTTCTGAGTAACCACAAGCAGCCTTTGGTCTCCCAGCATTGCCTGCTCTACAGCCTCAATGGACTTCTCTCTGCTCAGGTCGAAATGAATCACCATCCCCGGCAGAATAGTAAGACCCCTAAGAGCCACTGTAGGGATCTGTTCCCCGCCCATTAACTGAAGCGCCTCAATATAAGTTCCTCTGTCTATTTCTATTTCGTTTCTGTTATTCTTATTTTCCATAATCTTTTCCATATATGTAACTTATCGGTAATAATAAACTATAAACGCCGCCAAACTATGGCGGCGTTCTCTCTTGTTCTTTATCAGCCCTGACCGGCTTTCATCATAGCATTACGATAGGTAACGTGTGGCTTTTCTTTACCGTCTACCGCTTCCTTCGTCAGAATGCATTCTGCAATATTGTCATCAGATGGAATCTCATACATCACATCCATCATAACCTTCTCCATAATGGAACGAAGGCCTCTTGCTCCGGTCTTACGCTCATACGCAAGCCTTGCAATCTCCTCTACTGCGTCCTCTTCCACATCCAACTTCACTTCATCAAACTCAAACAATTTCTTGTATTGCTTGATGATAGCATTCTTGGGCTCCTTCAGGATACGGATCAGCGCGTTTTTGTCAAGTCCTTCCAACGTTACGGTAATCGGCACACGTCCGATAAACTCCGGTATCAGACCAAATTTCATCAGATCCTGTGGGGTTACTTCTTTCAGCACCGCACCGATATCCTTACTGCTCTTCTCAACAATCTGCGCATTGAATCCAATAGAATTACGATCCAGTCTTTCCTCTACAATCTTCTCCAATCCATCAAACGCGCCGCCGCAAATAAAGAGAATATTGGAGGTGTCAATCTGAATCAATTCCTGATGTGGATGCTTTCTTCCACCCTGTGGCGGAACACTTGCCACTGTACCCTCTATAATCTTGAGCAGTGCCTGCTGAACACCCTCTCCGGATACATCTCTTGTAATTGATACGTTTTCACTCTTCTTGGTAATCTTATCAATCTCATCAATATAGATGATACCGTACTGGGCTCTTTCAATATCATAGTCTGCAGCCTGGATCAGCTTAAGCAGAATATTCTCCACATCCTCGCCCACATAACCTGCCTCTGTCAGCGTTGTTGCGTCAGCAATCGCGAAAGGAACATTAATAATCTTCGCTAAAGTCTGCGCAAGATATGTTTTTCCGGAGCCTGTAGGTCCTACCATAATAATATTACTCTTCTGTAATTCTACCCCATCATCATCCTGGGGTGCCATAACTCTTTTATAATGATTATAAACAGAAACCGCCAGTACTTTCTTGGCTTCCTCCTGTCCAATCACATAATCATCAAGGAATTTCTTGATTTCTGCCGGTTTTAAAAGATTAATCTCCATTTCTTCTGTTTCCGGTTCTTCTTCATATTCTTCCTCAATGATATCTGCACAAATATCTACGCACTCATCACAAATATAAACTCCGGCAGGACCGGCGATCAGCTTCCTGACCTGATCCTGGGTCTTATTGCAAAAAGAACATCTTACTTTATCATCAGAATTCTTTCCTGCCATTCTAATGTTCCATACCTTTCCTAATATAGCTTCTAAACGGCGCTGGCATGATTGGTAATAATGCGGTCGATCAGACCATATTCAAGCGCTTCCTCGGCATTCTTCCAGTTATCTCTCTCTGTATCTGCCATAACAACTTCAAAATCCTGTCCTGTATTCTCTGCCATGATCCTTGCCATTTTTTCTTTGGTCGCGAGAATATGCTTCGCTGAAATTTCAATTTCAGTTGCCTGACCCTGGGCGCCGCCTGACGGCTGATGAATCATAATCTCCGCATTGGGAAGTGCCATTCTCTTACCCTTTGCACCGCCTGCCAGAAGGAATGCTCCCATACTGGCTGCCATACCGATACAGGTCGTTGT